>NZ_CADFEH010000010.1:0-199774 GCF_902833155.1 Burkholderia sp. BCC1047
TACCTAATGCCTACTTCGATGCACGGGGACTGATCTCGATCCGCCGCACGGTGGATCGCCTCCAGAGCATTAACTGAACCGCCGTATGCGGACCCGCACGTACGGTGGTGTGAGAGGGCTGAGGGGGTAACCCCTCACCCTACTCGATGATAAGTAAACTGCCCGGTGTAAAATTTCTGTATGGATACCAGCACTTCCCCTCAGCGCCTGACCGACCGAAAGCGCGCGGCCATCGTCGATGCGGCGATCGAGGAATTTCTCGCCGCCGGCTACGATGCGACGAGCATGGATCGTATCGCCGCGCGCGCGGATGTGTCGAAACGCACCGTCTATAACCACTTCCCGAGCAAGGAGATGCTATTCGCCGCGATCCTGAACAAGCTGTGGGATGCGACCCGGACCGGCAACTCGCCGACCTATCGCGCCGACGTGCCGCTGCGCGAGCAACTGCTTGCGCTGCTCGACCGCAAATTGCGATTGATGAACGACGAGGCGTTTCTCGCACTGGCGCGCGTCGCGATCGGCGCGGCCATCCATTCGCCGGAACGCGCGCGCGACATGGTCGAACGTCTCGGCGAGCGTGAGGAAGACGTTACGGTCTGGGTGCGTGCGGCCGCCGCGGCCGGCCGGCTGTCGGTCACCGATCCGGTGTTCGCCGCGCATCAGTTGCACGGCGCGGTGAAAGCATTCGCGTTCTGGCCGCAGATCACGATGGGCCAGCCGCCGCTGACGGCGCCGGAGCAGCAGAAAGTGGCGGAATCGGCCGCCGACATGTTCCTCGCGTACTACGCGCGACCGGACGACGGCGCCGCGTCGCATCGCACGCAGGACTGAACGCGCATCCGCGGGCATCCGGTAGCGCGG
The DNA here is from genome assembly GCF_902833155.1 of Burkholderia sp. BCC1047. Classification (NCBI taxonomy): domain Bacteria; kingdom Pseudomonadati; phylum Pseudomonadota; class Betaproteobacteria; order Burkholderiales; family Burkholderiaceae; genus Burkholderia; species Burkholderia sp. BCC1047. Next base: position 865 of record NZ_CADFEH010000010.1, read on the forward strand.
ACCAGTCGAAATCGTTGCGATGCGCGAAACACGCCGATCCGGAGAAGCCGAACGCACAATCGCACCTGCCCGTGTCGACCGGCCAGCCGGCCCAAACCCGGCGATACGTCCGCGCACCCGAAACCGACTGCGAGCAACGACCCATGAAGACGCTGTTGATCGTCTATCACACGATGACCGGAGGCACGCAGCAGATGGCCGAAGCGGCTGCCGGTGCGGCTCGCGAGCAGCCCGGCGTCGACGTCAGGCTACAGCGCGCGGACGCGACGAGCGCCGACGACGTGCTGGCAGCCGACGCGTACCTGTTCGCGACGCCGGAGAATCTAGCGGCGATGTCCGGGCTGATGAAGGATTTCTTCGATCGCTGCTACTACGCGGCGCTCGATCGCGTGAACGGTCGTCCGTATGCGGCGATGATCTGCGCGGGCAGCGACGGACAGAACGCATTGCGGCAGATCGACCGGATCGCGACCGGATGGCGGTTGAAGAACGTCGCGCCCGGGCTGATCGTCTGCACGCATGCGCAGACGCCGGAGCGTATTCTCGCGACGAAGACGATCGACGATGACGCGCTCGCGCGTTGCGCAGAACTGGGTGCGGGTCTTGCCGCGGGGCTGGCACTGGGCGTGTTCTGAGGACGGATACGGCAGCGCCGATCTGCCGAATCGACACAGGCAGGATCTGCAGCCGTTCGCGCAATACCGGTTTCGCAAACAACGCCGAACCGCCGCGTGCCGGGGCTTCAGCCGCCCTTCGCAGTGCCCGAAGGCCGGTGATGTTCGGGCCAAAGACGTTTGACGAGATCGCGCGATGCGCCGTAGGCATAGCAACTGTCGATCTTGAGCGGCTTGCCTTCGCTGTCGCGGTAATCGAGCGACGATCGCCGCATGCCGACCATCGTCTGATAGGCCGTCGTCGCGATCGGGCCGAGCAATTCCTTCAGGTGCGTGCACGTATCGCAAGACGGCAGGCGTTTGCGCACCTCGCTGTTCCAGCCCGCGCCGATGGTCAATCCGACGAGCGCCTGCAGCGAGTCGCCGCCGCCCGGACATTGCGCATACGGATGCGAACGGATGAACGTGGATACGGCGCGCACGACCATGTCGACGTCGAAGACGAGCGTCACGCCGAGATCGTGGAGCGGCGTCAGCGCCGCGACCGTCCGCGCACCGCCGGGCGGCGTGAAATCGCTGGTCTTGCGGTCCGCGAGGCAGGCCGTTACTTCGAACAGGCCGTCGCTGCGCCGATAGCCGCGCATGTCGATCTGCCGATGGTGGATCTCCTCGCGCGCGATGCCGTCGTGCGGGGTGTCGTCTTGGGAAACCATGCATCCGCTCCGTCTCTTGAAACCGGGTCTTTTCGCAGGCAACGGGATCGCGCACGGCCGATCGGGCGTACGGTGAAAAGCCGGCGGGACGTGCTGCCAACGAAGTCGATTCGGCCATACTACGCACTTTCCGATATTTTCGTCCGCGACGCGATCGATGCGGACGCAACCAATCGGCCGCCGATGCCGGCGCAAGCGAGGGGCGGGCGGGCGTGTCGGGCGACGTCGGGGGCCATGCAATGCAACGCTTTGCGGACGCGGCACGACACTGTTCGACGGCTGTCGCGCGAAAGATCGCGTATTCAGTTGAGCGTCCGCCCGGCCCGATTTCCGGCCGGGCCGCGAATGGCGTGACATCCGGAAACGTATCCATATAATGCGCAACACGACCACGCGGACGCATTTTCGGCGCCGCGGCTCGGGCAAATGCGGACCGGCGAGTCAACCGGCCGTCCCGCGTACCGGTATACTTCCACTCCTGCCTTGTCCGGCATCGAGGCCGGGTGCCTGAAAACAGAGTGGCGTGCGCGATGCGGCCCCGTAGTGTTCCGCACCGGCGGCAGGCCGGCCGCACGCATGGCGGCGATGCTTTTGCGCCGCGCGGCATGGCCGCACGAACCACACCTTATATTCCTGGTGGATTGAATTTATGGGTTTTGAACAACTTGCCGAATTGCGGGCGCAGCTCGCAGCGAAGGCCAAGCAGGAGCGCAACGCGAAGCGGCCGGCGGCGCCGACGGACGCCGGCGCGAAGCCGAAGTCCGGCGACCAGCCGTCCCGCGGCGCCAAGCCGGGCACCGGCGCGAAGGCGCAGCAGCGGGCGAAGCCTGCTCCGGCGAAGCCGTCGGCACCGGTCGATCCGGTCATCGTCGCGATCGGCAAACTGCAGCGGAAGTTTCCGCGCGCGTTCCCGAAGAATCCGGCCCCTAAAGTGCCGCTCAAGGTTGGCATCTGGGACGATCTCGCCCGCGAAGCGCAGGCCGTGGGCCTCAGCGAAGCGGAACTGCGCGAGGCAATGTCGACGTGGTGCCGCGGCAACCGCTACTGGTCCTGCCTCGTCGAAGACGCGGTGCGCGTCGACCTGCAGGGTAACGAAGCCGGGCGCGTGACGCACGACGACGCGGCGCGTGCGCGCCGTCTGAAGGCTCGTCGCCCCGGCGGCAAGGGCGCGGCACAATCGGCCAAGGGTGCGCCGCAGCAGCCGAAGGCCGAGCAGCAGGCCGAGGCCGCTGCTGCGCAGCAACCGACGCAAGCCGAAACGGAAGCGAAGGTGCAGACCGACGCTGCGCCGCAAGTCGAAGCGGAAGCGAAGGTCCAGACCGGCGCCGCACCGCAGGTCGAACAGCAAGCGGCCGGCAACGAGTAATCCGCATCGCGCGCCGCGTACCCGCTGCAAGCCGCGGCGGCGCATGACACGACAGACCGACCTGCGTCGACAGACGCAGGTCGGGACTGCCTCTACCGGCGCTGAACCTGCCGGTCCATCTCCTTCCCGTCGAACAGACAACGCGACCGGACGACTCACATTCGTCGATCGGGCTCGACACGCGTGAGATCTTGATTGTTCCGCTTACGTTCAGATAATTCGTATCCCTGAGTAATTGGCGAGCCGACCGGATAATTCGCGTTACGAAATGATGAAGCGAAACGCGTCGATCGACACGCGAGCGATCCCGCCAGCCCCTCGTGACAAAACGGCGCGCGATAATCGCGACTGGATCGTCAGGCCGTGGGCAAGCCGAGCGCGGGGATACAACCCGTCTTTCGAAAAGTAAGGCAAGCCCGCCTCGACTCAAAGCCACGCCCAGCGTCGTCAACGCCAACTCAACCCGGACCATGAACCCGAGACATTCCGCGATTTTCGTCGCGCTCGCCGCTGCCGCGCTGTTTGGCGCCGCGACACCGCTCGCCAAGGCGCTGATCGGCGCGATGTCGCCGTTCATGGTCGCCGGCCTCTTCTATCTCGGCAGTGGCGTTGGGCTCGGTATCGGGATGCTGCTGCGTGGCTGGCTCGGCCGTCGTGCACCGGCCGCGGACGCCGCGCCGTTGCAGCGTGCCGATCTGCCGTGGCTGGCCGGGGCGATCGCGGCGGGCGGCGTGGCCGGCCCGGCTCTGTTGATGCTCGGGCTGTCGAGCACGCCGGCGGCGACGAGCGCATTGCTGCTCAATCTTGAGGGCGTGCTGACGGCCGTGATCGCGTGGGTCGTGTTTCGCGAGAACGTGGATACACAGATATTTCTCGGCATGGTGGCGATCGTCGCCGGTGGCACGCTGTTGTCGTGGACGCCGGGCCGGGCCGGCGTGCCGGTCGGCGCGCTGCTGATCGTCGGCGCATGCCTGTGCTGGGCGATCGACAACAACCTGACCCGCAAGGTGGCCGCCAACGACGCGATGGTGATCGCGTGCGCGAAAGGGCTGATCGCGGGGCCGGTGAACATCGGCATCGCGCTGGCGACCGGCGCGACGCTACCTGCGATACCGGTCATGGCCGAGGCGATGCTGACGGGGCTCGGCGGCCACGGGATCAGCCTCGTGTTGTTCGTCGTCGCGCTGCGTCATCTCGGCAGCGCGCGCACCGGCGCGTACTTTTCGATTGCCCCGCTGTTCGGGGTCGTGCTGTCGCTGCTGATCTGGCCCGCGTTGCCGCCCGCGACGTTCTGGATCGCGGCCGCGCTGATGGCGCTCGGCATCTGGCTGCACGTGCGCGAACGGCACGAACACACGCATGCGCACGAGCGGCTCGAGCATACGCATCGGCATCGGCACGACGACCATCACCAGCATGCGCACGACTTCCCGTATGACGGCGATGAACCGCACACGCATCCGCACGTGCATCTGCCGATCACGCACAGTCATGCGCATTTTCCGGATATTCATCACCGGCATCGACACTGACCGCGTCGCGCGCGATGGGCGCTGCGCATTGCAAGGTGGCCGTTTATGGGAACGCTAACAGCCGATCGTTGGTTCCGGAATGCTGGTTGCCCGCACATTGCGTGCGATCGGCCGGAGCGGTCATCGCGTACCGCCTGACGAGAACCGGGCCGCACACATGCGCGGCGTCCGATGAATCGCCGTCGCAATCGTCACGCGATCACTCGACGCCGACGATCACGCTCGATGCCTTGAAGATCGCAGCTGCGGCGGTGCCGCTCTCGAGCCCGAGACGATCGACGCTGTCGTTGGTGACGATCGCGATGATTTCGGCACCGCCCGCGGCCTTGATCACGACCTCCGAATTGACCGCGCCCTTCGCGACCGACGCGACGGTGCCCGCGACGCAGTTGCGGGCCGACACCTTGCTGCTGTCGACGTCGACCATCACGATGACCGACGACGCCTTGACGAGCGCGAACGCCTTCGTGCCGGCCGCGAGGCCCAGCGACGCTGCGCTGCCGTGGGTGATCACGGCGACGATCTCGAGGCCGTCCTGCGTGCGCAGCGTGATTTCGTCGTTGACGGCACCGGGCTTGACGGCGCTGATCTCGCCGGCGAATTGGTTGCGGGCGCTCGTTCGCATGATGACTCTCCGGGTGGTTGCCGCGGCAGAGCTGGCTGCGGCAAAAGGTGATTGGAAATGCATCGGCCAGTGTACCGTCAACGCCGGCCCTGCGAGTGCCATCGCGCGAATCAGTACAACCCGTTGCCGCGGGGCGTGTCGTCACGCATGCGATATAGCCGATGTCGCTACGGCGCCGACGGGCCGGCCGCAGGTGCGGTGGCCGCGGAGCCGGCGTCCGCGGCGGCTGCCGCACCGTCGCCGTCCCAACCGCCGCCGAGCGCGAGGAAGAGCCGCACCTGGTCGGCCGCGACCTGCCCTTCGGCCGCCGCGACCTGCGCCCGCACGCTCGTCAACGTGCGCGTCGCGTCGAGATCGGCGATGAACGATTCGCGGCCGGCCGCATAGAGGCGATGCGTTTCGGCGGCGGAACTGCGGGCCGATTCGTACGCGGTGCGCAGCGCATCCGTGCGCTGCACGTCGGCTGCATAGGTCGCGAGGCTCGACTGCGTTTCGCGCAGCGCGTTCAGCACGACGCCGTCGAAGTGCGCGAGTGCGCCGCCCGTCGCGGCTTCGGCTTCGCGCACGCGCGCACGCTGGCCGTTGACGGGAAACGACCAGCTGATCAGCGGTCCGAACGACCAGCGATTCGTGGTGGACGAGAACAGGTCGGCGGCGACGCCGACCGAACCGGCCGACGCACCGATGCTGACCGACGGGTACAGCGCGGCGGTCGCCACGCCGATCCGCGCGGTCGCGGCGGCGAGCTGCCGCTCGGCTTCGCGCACGTCGGGGCGGCGGCGCAGCAGCGCGGCGCCGTCGCCGATCGGAATCGGCTGACGCAGTTTCGGCAGGCGTTCGCATTCGGCGGCGGCTTTCGGCAGGTCGGCCGGCGCGCGCGCGAGCAGCGCGGCGAGCTGGTATTGCGCGATCTTGCGGCGGCCTTCGAAGCGTGGAATGTCGGCGGACAGCGTGCGCACCTGCGTCACGCCGCGCGTCACGTCGGTCTGGTTGCCGCGCCCCGCGTCGCGCAGCCGCTGCGACAGCGCGACGCGCTGTTGCTGCAGCGCGAGCGACTGCTTCGCGATCGCCAGTTCGTCGCCGGCCGAGCACGCTTCGACATACGCGCGTACGACGTCGGCCACGACCGTGATGCGCGCGAGGTCGCCGGCCGCCTTGACGGCCTCGCTGTCCGCGCGCGCGGCTTCGACGCCGCGCCGCAGCTTGCCGAACAGGTCGAGCTCGTACGACACGTTGATGCCGACCGTGCCTTCGTTGACGACCGGCAGCTTGTTTTCGAGCAGGTATTGCTCGGCCGATTCCTGCGCGCGCTGCACGGCCGCTTCCGCTCTGCCCGAGAAGCCGCCCTGTTCGTTCGCGACCACCAGTGCCGCGCGCGAGCGCGCGAGGTTCGCCGCGGCGACGCGCAGGTCGGTGTTCGACTTCAGCGCGTCGCGCACGAGAGCGTCGAGTACCGGGTCGTCGTACAGCTGCCACCAGTTGCCGGGCACCGCGTCGCGCGACACCAGCGCGCCGTTCGCGTCGTCGAGCGCATGATTCGCGAGCGGCGCGTTGACGTACGCCTGTTGCGGCAGCGTGTAGTCGGGGCCGACCGACTTGCACGCACCGAGTGCGAGCGCAAGCGGGGCGAGCGTCGCCGCGACGCGCAGACCATGCCGCTTCATTGCGAGGCTCCCGCGGCGCTGGCGGCCGTACCTGACGTAGCCGAAACCGGCGCGGCCGCCGATGCGGTGCCGGTGCCCACCGGCTTCGCGTCGTCGTTGCGGTGCGTGTCGGCGCCGCGCATCGATACGGTCGCGGTACGGCCCGCGATCATCCGGAAATCGTCGGGCACCTCGTCGAGCACGACGCGCACCGGCACGCGCTGCGCGAGCCGCACCCAGCTGAACGCCGGGTTCACGTTCGGCAGCAGGTTCGCGCCCTGCGTGCGGTCGCGGTCCTCGATCGCGGCGACGATGCTCTGCACGTGGCCGCGCAGCGGATGCGGCTCGCCCATCACGATGATGTCGACCGGCTGGCCGATATGGATGCCGCGCAGCTTGGTTTCCTCGAAGTAGCCGTCGACGCGGAACGAGTTGCGGTCGACGACCGACAGCACCGCGCGGCCGGCCGGCACGTATTCGCCGACGCGCGGGGCGCGGTCGTTCAGGTAGCCGTCCACGGGACTGACGATGGTCGTGCGCTGCAGGTTCAGCTTCGCGGTGTCGAGCGACACCTGCGCATCGGCGACGCTGGCTTCGCCTTGCTCGACGCGCGTGCGGCTTTCCTCGACCTGTTCGCTCGCGACCAGGTTGCCGAGCTGCAGGTTGCGCGCGTATTCGCGCTTCGCCTGCGCCAGCGTCGCGCGGCGCTGCGCGAGCGTCGCTTCGGCGAGCCGTTCCGCGAGCGCGTAGCGCGCCTGGTCGATCACGAACAGCACCTGGCCGCGCTTGACCTCCTGGTTGTCGGCGACCTGCACCGACGTGATGAGGCCCGACACGTCCGGCGCGACCTGGATCACGTCGGCCCGCACGTGCCCGTCGCGCGTCCACGGCGAGAACATGTAGTAGTTGATGATGCGCCACAGCACGAGGCCGGCCACGACGACGACGATCAGGGTGAGCAGGACTTGCCCTGCCGAGAGCCAGGTTTTTTTCACGTTAGGTAGCCACGAGTTGGTGGGACACGATCACGACGGCGGCCAGCACGAACACGTAGATGCCGAGGTCGAAGATTGAACGGTGCCAGACGAGGCGGTAGAAGCCGACGCGCTCGAGCACCGCGCGCACGACGATGTTGATCAGGTACGCGATCAGCATCAGGACGAGCGGGGCCGGCACGAACACGCCGAAGATATCGATTTCGCCGATCATGGTCGCGGTCGGAAGGACAAGATGGAAAGCCGGCTCATGCGCGTGCTCCGTCCGGCGTCTGTGGCGCTTGCGCGGCAGCGGCCGGATACAGCGACAGGCGCATGCCGACGAGCGCATGCAGCGTGTCGCGCAGCCGGCGGTGCGTGACCGGCGCCGCGGGCGCGGTGGTGCCGTCGGCCGGCGCGGCGCCCGGCAGGTTGCGGCTGGCCACGCGCCGCAGCGCGTCGTCGATCGTCGCGAGCAGGGCGGGCGGCGCGGGCTGGCGCGCGTTCGCGGCCGCGCAGCGCGCGTAGTGATCGGTGACGCCGGCCAAGACGCGATCGATCGCGTCGGGCACGTCGCCCGACAGCCGGCGCCGCGAGCGGCGCAGGTCGAGCGCGTTCAGCGCGATGCGCAGGTCGCGGAAGCTCTCGATCGACGGGTGGCGGTGGTCGTCGGACGCGCCGAGGCGCGGCAGCAGTTGCGTGACGCGATCGAGCATCCGCGATGCGTGGTTGCGCTGATCGTCGAGCGGTTGCGTCGACGCGGAGCGCGCAACGTCCTCCCAGCCCGAGCGCAGCAGGCGCCGTACCGCGAGTTCCGCGCCGAACGGCCGCGTCGCGCGCGTCCACACGTACGCGAACAACAGCCCGGCGACGCCCGCGAGATTGCTGTTCAGGAACACGAAGAAATCGGCCTCGTACGCGCTCTGGATGCTGATGAAGGTGGCCGTGTTGACCGCGACGAGCATCGTCACCATGTTGAACTGCGGGCGCGGCAGCAGCGTGCCGATCAGGATGAACGGCCCCGCGAACATCAGCACGAGCATCGCGAAATCGTGCACGTGCGGCAGCACGACGAACAGGTACAGGCCCGCGAACACGACGCTCGCGGCGGTCGACAGGAAGAACTTGAACACCAGCGGCGCGGGCTCGTCGAGCGCGGCGAAGAAGCTGCACGACACGGCCACGAGCGTGACGGCGGCCGCGCCGTCGTGCCAGCCGGACGAGATCCACAGCCAGCACGCGAACACGATCGCGAACACGACGGTCAGCGTCGAGAACAGCATCATCCCGCGATCGAAGAAGCGCTCGGTGCCGCCGAGCCGCCAGTGCCGGTAGCGCGGCTGCCACACGCCCGACTCGTTCGCGATCAGCGCGCGCAGCGAGCGGCAGTCCTGCCAGATGTCGATGACCTGGCGCAGCCGCCACAGCGCGTTCGACAGCAACGCGCCGTCCCAGCTCGCCAGCGCGCTGTCGGGCGGCTGCAGCGCGGCGATGCGCTCGCGCAGATTGTCCGCGACCGGATCGTGCGCCATATCGCCGCCGGAACCGGTCTTCACGGCCGGCAGCGGCGCGTCGAACCATTTCGCAGCGTCGGCCAGCAGCGCGTCGAGCGCGGGCGGGCGCACGTGCAGGTCGCGCATCAGCGCGATCAGCGGATCGGCGAGCGACGACATCAGCGGCAGGAACAGCTGCATCCGGCCCGCGAGCGCCTGCGCGCGCGCAAGCACGCGCGGATGCGCATGGTCGTAGCCCAACTGGCTCAGCAGGAATTCGAGGCCGGTGATCGTCGCGGCGAGCCGCTGCCGGCATGCGGACAGCGCCTTGCCGGCCAGGTGCCCGGACAGCGTTTCGCGGCCGTAGAACGCGGCGTCCTTGAACCACGCGTCGGTGCGCTCGATCAGCGTCGGCGCGAGCCGGTTCGGGAACACGGCGCTGCCGACCACGCTCGCGCACACGATGCCGAGCACGATTTCCTCGGTGCGCGCGATCGCGACGTCGAATATCGTGGACGGATCGGTGACGGTCGGCAGCGCGACCAGCGGCATCGTATAGCCGGCGAGCATGAACACGTAGCTGCGCGCGGTGCGGTCGGAGATCGCGAGGTACAGCAGCGTGCCGCACCAGGTCGCGACGATGATGCTGAACAGGAGCGGCGTCTCGACGAACGGCGGCACGAAGAAGATCGCGGCGGCCGCGCCGAGCGCGGTGCCGAGCGCGCGGTACAGCGCCTTCGAGCGCGTCGCGCCGACGAACGGGTTCGACACGATGTAGACGCTCGCCATCGCCCAGTACGGGCGCGGCAACTGGAAATACAGGCCGAGGTACAGCGCCAGCATCGACGCGGCGAACGTCTTGCCCGAGAACAGCCAGTCGCGAAGGCTCGGATAGGTCATGACGCGGAATCGGCGGGGCGGGACGGGTGCGACGCCGGAGGATGCGCGTCGGCGGCGTTGAACGCGTTCAGCACGCGCAGCGTCGCTTCGAGATCGGCGCGCGACACGCCCTTGAGCACCTGGGCGCGCAGCGCGCGCAGGTCTTCCTCCATCTTTGCGGTGACCGCGCGGCCGGCGGCCGTCAGCGAGATCGTTTTCGCGCGGCGATCGTGCGGATCCTCGTCGCGGCGTGCGAGGCCGGCCGCGCACAGCTGGTCGAGCAGGCGCACGAGCGACGGCCCTTCGATGCCCACGTGCTCGGCGAGCGTGCCTTGCCGCACGCCTTCGCCGAGACGCCCTGCGATCAACAGCGGCGTCGCGCAGGCCTCGGATACGTTGTACGCGGTCAGCACGCCGTCGCTGGTGCGGCGCCACTTGCGCGCGGTGAGCACGAGCAGGCTGCTGACGGCGAGGCGGAGGTCGTGCAGATTGGTCATGGGCGAGATGATAGGGGCAAAAACATTCGATAGCAAACTATCGTTTTTGCCACCCGAATGACACGTCTCAGGGGGCGCGGCGACTATATTGAATCGTCAGATGACCACTGTCCGGCCACACGAGCACGGCCGCGCATGTGAAGCAAATTCCAAGCCCGGGCGCCGCACACTGCGCGGGTAAGTAGCCGCGATTTTCGACCGACCGAAAAATGTGCGGCCGTGGTCGTTCGGGCACGCCGATTGCGTCGCGCGATTCGCCCACGACGTCCTGCTTTCGCGTGCGATTGCACTAGGACAATATTTTCGGGGTGTCTTTCTGAGCGACCATGCTGAAGCCACGACGGAGACATCGAGATGGGACGGACCGAGGTATCGGCAGGCTGGCGCGACGCGATCGGCGCGGTGCACGGCATCGAGTCGAAATACAAGCGGCTCGTGAAGGCGATCGCCAGCGACATCGAGAACGGCGCGCTCGCGCCGGGCGCGCGGCTCGCGCCGCAGCGCGACGTCGCGTCGAGCCTCGGCGTCAGCGTGCAGACCGTCACCAACGCGTACAAGGAGCTGGAGCGTCAGGGGCTGATCCGCTGCGAGGTCGGCCGCGGCAGCTTCGTGGCCGCGCGCGTGACCGAATCGATGTCGAACTACATCCTCGATACGACCGAGCGCGAACTCGTCGACTTCTCGATCGCCCGCATCGTGCACACGCCGGAGCACGACGCGGCATGGCGCAGCGTGTGCACGGCGCTGGCCGGCACCGACGATCAGCCGTGGATCCGCTCGTTCCGGCCGATCGCCGGCCTCGATGCGCATCGCGACGCCGGCGCCGCGTGGCTCGCGTCGCTGAACATGCCGGTGCACCGCGAATCGCTGCTGATTACGAACGGCGCGGCGCACGGGATCTTTCTCGCGCTCGCGTCGATCGTCGGGCCGGGCGACACCGTGTTGTGCGAGAGCCTGACCGATCACGGCGTGATCGGCTCCGCCAACGTGCTCGGGTTTACGCTGAAAGGGCTCGAGATGGACGAGCACGGCATCCGTCCCGAACATTTCGAGGAGATGTGCGACGGCGAGCGGATCAGCGCGCTCGTCTGCACGCCAACCCTCAATAACCCGACCGTGTCCCTGATGACCGATTCGCGGCGCCGCTCGATCGCGCGCATCGCGACGCGCTACGGCGTATACGTGATCGAGGACGACGTGTACGGTCCGCTGCCCGAGAAGACGGGCACGCCGATCGCCAGCCTGATTCCGGAACTCGGCTTCTACTGCACGAGCATGACGAAATCGGTGCTGACGGGGTTGCGCACCGGCTATCTCGCGATGCCGCGGCGGCTCGCGTTGCGCGTCGAGAGCGTGCTGCGCGTGAGTAGCTGGATGGCGACGTCGCCGATCGCCGAAATCGCGACGCGCTGGATCGTCGACGGCACCGCGCGGCGGCTCGTCGAACTGCAGCGCCAGCGGCTCGCCGTACGTCAGCAGATGGTGAAGGCTGCGCTGGGGCCGTATGTGCTCGGTGCGCACCCGAACGCGCTTTCCGCATGGCTGCGCGTGCCCGACTACTGGCAGGCCGAGCGGATCGTGCGTGAACTGCGCACGCGCAAGATCGCGGTGACGTCGCCCGATCCGTTTCTCGTCGGTGGCACGGAGCGGCCGAACGCGGTGCGCGTGTGCATCGGCGCCGAAACCTCCGATGCGGCGTGCAATGCAGCGCTCGAGACGATCGCGGGTGTGTTCGAACAGTATCCGCATCTGAACGATTTCCACTGAACCGGCGGTATCGCCGCGACATCGCGCGCAATGTATCAGGACATTCGAAAGCGCGATTTGGAACATTAGACTGGATCGCATCACATTCGTCGCGAGGCGCGCGTTCCATGTCTTCCCTGTCGCTGTCCGACGTCTACCGCGCGCGCCGCCGTCTCGCCGGGCGCGCAGACGGTACGCCGCTCGTCGTATCCGCCGCGCTGTCCGCGCGCGTCGGCGCACCCGTCTACCTGAAGCTCGAAACGCTGCAGCCGACCGGCAGCTTCAAGCTGCGCGGCGCGACCAACGCGCTAGCAGAACTTGCGGCGCAACGCGTGACGCGCGTGGTCACCGCATCGACCGGGAATCATGGCCGCGCGGTCGCGCATGCGGCACGCGCGCTCGGCATCGACGCGGCCGTCTGCATGTCGTCGCTCGTGCCGGCCAACAAGGTCGAGGCGGTCGCGGCGCTCGGCGCGCGCGTCGTGATCGTCGGCGACAGCCAGGACGACGCGCAGGGGGAAGCACGGCGGCTGGTGCGCGACGAAGGTTATGCATACGTGCCGCCGTTCGACGATCCGCGCATCATCGCGGGCCAGGCGACGATCGGCGTCGAGATACTCGAAGCGCTGCCCGATACGGCGACGCTGGTCGTGCCGCTGTCGGGCGGCGGCCTGTTCAGCGGCGTCGCGTTTGCCGCGAAGGCGGTCCGGCCGGCGATCGACGTGATCGGCGTATCGATGGCGCGCGGCGCCGCGATGCACGCGAGCCTCGCGGCCGGCCGCCCGGTCGACGTCGACGAGCAGCCGACGCTGGCCGATTCGCTCGGCGGCGGCATCGGCCTCGACAACCGCTACACGTTCGACATGACGCGCGCGCTGGCCGACGACGTCGTGCTGCTCGACGAGCCGTCGATCGCGCGTGGCATCGCGCATGCGTATCGGGAAGAGCGGCTCGTCGTCGAAGGCGCCGGCGCGGTTGGCCTCGCCGCGTTGCTGGACGAGCGGATCGGGCGCCGCGATCGTAGCGGCCCGATCGTGGTCGTCGTCAGCGGCGCGAACATCGACATGGCCGCGCATCGCCGGCTCGTTTCGGAGAACTGAAATGGCTCATCCCGTCACGTTGCTCGGCCACGCGCAGCTGCGTGCGCTGGTGCCGCTTGATCTCGCCGCGATCGACCAGGTCGAGGCCGCGTTCGCGTCGCTCGCGACCGACGCCGTCGTGATGCCGCCGATCCTGAATCTCGCGCTGCCGGAGCGCCACGCCGAAGTGGACGTGAAGACCGCGTTCCTGCCGCGCTTCGACAGCTTCGCGATCAAGGTCAGCCCCGGCTTCTTCGACAACCCGTCGCTCGGACTGCCGAGCCTGAACGGGCTGATGCTCGTGCTGTCCGCGCGCACCGGCCTGACCGAGGCCGTGCTGCTCGACAACGGCTACCTGACGGCCGTGCGCACCGCGGCGGCCGGCGCGGTGGCCGCGCGCCGGCTCGCGCGCGCCGATGCGCATCGCGTGGCGATCGTCGGCGCGGGCGAGCAGGCCCGGCTGCAACTGGACGCGCTGATGCTCGTGCGCGACATCACCCATGTGACGGTGTGGGCGCGCGATGCCGAACGCGCAGCGCGATTCGCGGCCGACGTGCGCGCCGCGCATGGCGTCGATGCGACGGTCGCGCGCTCGGTGCATGCGGCACTCGCCGACGCGGACATCGCGGTGACGACCACGCCGAGCCGCGCGCCGCTCGTGCACGCGGAAGACCTGCATCCGGGGCTGCACGTGACGGCGATGGGCTCGGACGCCGATTACAAGACCGAACTCGCGCCGTCGGTGTTCGGCGCCGCGCGCTATTTCTGCGACTGGCTGCGGCAGACCCGCGTGGCCGGCGAGCTCGCGCATGCGATCGCGGCCGGCGCCGTTGCAGCCGATGCGGTGTTTCCCGAACTCGGCGAAGTGATCGCCGGCCGCCGCGACGGCCGCACACATCGCGACGACATCACGATCTGCGACCTGACCGGCACCGGCGCGCAGGACACCGCGATTGCCGTGCTCGCGCTGCAACGCGCCCGCGCGGCGGAAGTGGGCACGATTTTTCACAACGACCTCACGACTTGAGAGGAGACTGATGTCCGCAGTCATCGAAACCCAGACAGCCGCGCCGCGTCTCGCGTTCGCGCGCAGCGAATATGCCGCGCGCATCGCGAAGACGCGCGCGGCGATGGAGCGGGCCGGCATCGACCTGCTGATCGTCACCGACCCGACCAACATGGGCTGGCTCACCGGCTATGACGGCTGGTCGTTCTACGTGCACCAGTGCGTGCTGCTCGCACTGGACGGCGAACCCGTGTGGTTCGGCCGCGGCCAGGACGCGAACGGCGCGAAGCGCACCGCGTTCATGGCGCACGAGAACATCGTCGGCTATCCCGATCATTACGTGCAGTCGAGCGCGCGCCACCCGATGGACTACCTGTCCGCCGAAGTCATCGCCGCGCGCGGCTGGAACACGCTGCGCATCGGCGTCGAGCTCGACAACTACTACTTCAGCGCAGCGGCATACGCATCGCTGCAGAAGCACCTGCCGGCCGCGCGCTGGGTCGATGCGACCGCGCTCGTCAACTGGCAGCGCGCGGTGAAGTCGCCGCGCGAGATCGAATACATGCGCGTGGCCGCGCGCATCGTCGAGCGGATGCATGCGCACATCGTCGACACGATCGAGCCGGGCATGAAGAAAAGCGACCTGGTCGCGCAGATCTATGCGACCGGGATCGGCGGCGCCGACGGCTTCGGCGGCGACTACCCGGCGATCGTGCCGCTGCTGCCGACCGGCGCCGACGCGGCCGCGCCGCACCTGACGTGGGACGACTCGACGTTCGCGCGCGGCGCCGGCACGTTCTTCGAGATCGCCGGCTGCTACCGCCGCTATCACTGCCCGCTGTCGCGCACCGTCTATCTCGGCAAGCCGCCCGCGCACTTCATCGAAGGCGAGCGCGCGGTGGTCGAAGGGATCGAGGCCGGGCTCGCGGCCGCGAAGCCGGGCAACGTATGCGAGGACATCGCGAACGCGTTCTTCGCGGTGCTGCGCCGCGCGGGCATCGACAAGGACAGCCGCTGCGGCTACCCGATCGGCGCGAGCTATCCGCCCGACTGGGGCGAGCGCACGATGAGCCTGCGTCCGGGCGACCGGACGGTGCTGGAACCCGGCATGACGTTCCATTTCATGCCGGGGCTGTGGCTCGACGACTGGGGGCTGGAGATCACGGAGAGCATCCTGATCACCGAGACCGGCGTCGAGACGTTCTGCAACGTGCCGCGCAAGCTGTTCGTCAAGGAGTAGGGCGATGCGTGCTTCCCCGATTACGCCGACCGTCGATTTCGACGCGGACGGCGAACAGCACGGCTTCCTGAAGCTGCCTTACTCGCGCGACGATTCCGCGTGGGGCGCGATCATGATTCCGGTGACCGTCGTGAAGCGCGGCGACGGGCCGACGGTGTTGCTGACCGGCGGCAATCACGGCGACGAATACGAAGGGCCGGTCGCGCTGTCGAAGCTCGCCGGCTCGCTGAAGGCGGCCGACGTGACCGGCCGCGTGATCGTCGTGCCGTTCATGAACTATCCGGCGTTTCGTGCCGGTTGCCGCACGTCGCCGATCGATGCGGGCAACCTCAATCGCAGCTTCCCGGGGCGGCCGGACGGCACGGTGACCGAGAAGATCGCCGATTACTTCCAGCGCCACCTGCTGCCGCTCGCGACGCACGTGCTCGACATTCACGCGGGCGGGCGCACGCTCGACTTCGTGCCGTTCGCGGCGATTCACGTGCTGGAGGATCGCAATCAGGAAGCGCGCTGCGAGCGCGCGATGCGCGCGTTCGGCGCGCCGTATTCGATGCGCATGCTGGAACTCGACAGCGTCGGCCTGTACGACAGCGCGGCCGAGGAAGCGGGCAAGGTATTCGTGTCGACCGAGCTGGGCGGCGGCGGCACGTCGACGGCGGCGAGCGTCGCGATCGCCGAGCGCGGCGTGTATGGATTGCTCGCGCATGCGGGCGTGATCGCCAAGGACGTCATCGATGGCAGCGCGCCGCGTACGACGACGCTGCTCGACATGCCGGACGGCTCTTGCTACACGACGAGCGAGCATCGCGGGCTGCTCGAGATGTGCCGCGATCTCGGCAGCGAGGTCGAGGCCGGCGACGTGCTCGCGCGCGTGCACGACATCGACCGCACGGGCGTCACGCCCATCGAGTACGTCGCACGGCGGCGCGGGCTGCTCGCGGCCCGGCACTTCCCGGGCATCGTGCAACCGGGCGACACGATCGCGGTGGTCGCCGACATCGTCGAGCGCAACATCCCGGTCGCCGTATAAGGACGCACGCGACGTGATCAAGCTCGACCGATACGACCTCGCGATCCTGCGCCTGCTCGAGCGGGACGGGCGCATCACGAAGTCGAAGCTCGCGGAAGCCGTGAACCTGTCGATTTCGCCCGCATGGGAGCGCGTGCGCAAGCTCGAGGAAAGCGGCGTGATCCGCGGCTATCGCGCGGACGTCGACTGGATCGGCGCGTTCTCCGGCAGCCGCATCGTCGTCGAAGTGACGCTGTCGCGGCACACCGCGCCCGACATGCGGCGCTTCGAGGATCGCGTGGCCGCCGCGCCCGAGGTTGCGCAGTGCTATGCGACGGGCGGCGGCGTCGACTACGTGCTGCACGTGGTCGCGCGCGACATCGACCATTACCAGCGCTTCATCGATGCGTTGCTGATGGAAGACCTCGGCATCGAGCGCTACTTCACGTACATCGTGACGAAGGTCGTGAAGTGCGGCTCCGGCGGCGCGCCGGACTGGCTGTAAAAGTTCGCGCCGGCGCGCGGCAATACGGAAAAAACCGGCATTTCCCGCCGTGCAAACCGAAATTTCCGCATGCGCGGGCGCGACACAATGAAGTTCGTGCCCACCAACCAGGAGACGCAGCATGCTGCCCGGACACCCCGTTCTGTTCAAGTCGACCTGCTACGTCGATGGTCGCTGGATCCACAGCGACAGTGCCGCGACGGTCGCCGTCGTGAACCCCGCCGATCAGGCCGTGATCGGCCACGTGCCGATGCTCGAACGCGCGCAAATCGTCGGTGCCGTCGACGCCGCGCAGCGCGCGTACGACACCTGGCGCTGGACGCCGCAGGCCGCACGCAGCGCGGCATTGCTGCGCTGGCATGCGCTGATCCTGCGTCACGTCGACGATTTGGCCGCGCTGCTGTCGCTGGAACAGGGCAAGCCGCTGGCCGAAGCGCGCGGCGAGATCCGCTATGCGGCGAGCTTCGTCGAATGGTTCGCGAACGAGGCGAAACGTGTCGCGGGCCGCACGATTCCGACGCACATCGACGGCGCGCATCTTGGCACCGTGATGGAGCCGGTCGGCGTCGCGGCGCTGATCACGCCGTGGAATTTCCCGGCCGCGATGATCACGCGCAAGGCGGCGGCCGCGATCGCGGTCGGTTGTACCGTGGTCGTGAAGCCCGCGCACGAAACGCCGTTCTCGGCGCTCGCGCTCGCGCAACTCGCCGACGAGGCCGGCTTCCCGGCCGGCGTGTTCAACGTGGTGCTCGGCGAGCCGCAGATGGCGATGGAAACGCTGGTCGGCGATACGCGTGTGCGTGCGGTCAGCTTCACCGGCTCGACGCGGGTCGGGCGGCTCGTGACCGAGACCGCCGCGAAGGCCGGCATCCGCAAGATCGCGCTCGAACTGGGCGGCAACGCGCCGTTCATCGTGACCGAGGATGCGGATCTCGACCAGGCGGTGCGGATCGCCGTCGGCGCGAAGTTCCAGACGTCCGGCCAGGACTGCTGCGCGGCGAACCGGATCCTTGTCTCGCGACCGCTGTACGACGCGTTCGTCGAACGGTATGCGAACGCGGTGCGCGCGCTGAGGACGGGGCCTGCGTTCGAGCAGGGCGTCGACGTCGGTCCGCTGATGCATCAGGCCGCGTTCGATGCGACCGTCGCGCGCGTCGACGATGCGCGGGCACGCGGCGCGCGCATCGTCGCGGGCGGCCGGCCGCACGCGCTCGGCGGCTGGTTCTACGAGCCGACCGTGATCGCGGATGCCGCGCCGGGCATGCGCGTGGTCGACGAGGAAAACTTCGCGCCGATCTCGGCCGTCTGCGCGTTCGACACGCTCGACGAAGCGGTGGAAACGGCGAACGACACCGAGTACGGGCTCGCCGCGTACGTATGTGCGACGCGCATCGACACGATCTTCCAGCTCGTGCGGCGGCTCGATTTCGCGATGGTGTCGGTCAACGGCGTGAAATTCACCGGCGCGCCGATCCCGTTCGGCGGGATGAAGGCGTCGGGACTCGGCCGCGAAGGCGGCGCCGAAGGCTTCGAGCCGTTCACCGAAACCAAGTACTTCTGCCTCGGCAATCTCGGCCTGCCTGTCGCGGCGACGGCCTGACCCATTCAAAGGAGCACATCATGACAAAATCGATCGACGCACTGCTGCGCGAGGACCGCGCCCACTTCATGCACCCGTCGACGCACGCGTACGACCACGAGACCGGCGCGCTGCCGGGCAAGATCGTGCGCGGCGGCGAAGGCATCCGCATCGAGGATCACCAGGGCAAGCGCTATATCGACGCGTTCGCCGGCCTCTACTGCGTGAACATCGGCTACGGCCGCACCGAAGTGGCCGACGCGATGCATGAGCAGGCGAAGCAGCTCGCGTACTACCACACGTACGTCGGCCACGCGTCCGACGCGATCATCGAGCTGTCGTCGCGCATCATCGACTGGTCGCCGGCGGGGATGAAGAAGGTCTATTACGGGATGTCGGGTTCCGATGCGAACGAAACGCAGGTCAAGATCGTCTGGTACTACAACAACGTGCTCGGCCGCCCGAACAAGAAGAAGATCATCTCGCGCGAGCGCGGCTATCACGGCTCGGGCATCGTGACGGGCAGCCTCACGGGCCTGCCGAGTTTCCATCAGCATTTCGACCTGCCGATCGACCGCGTGAAGCATACGGTGTGTCCGCACTGGTATCGCAAGGCGCCGGCCGGCATGAACGAAGCGCAGTTCGTCGCGTACTGCGTCGACGAACTCGAGCAGCTGATCGCGCGCGAGGGCGCCGACACGGTCGCCGCGTTCATCGCGGAGCCGGTGATGGGCACGGGCGGCATCATCGAACCGCCGGCCGGCTACTGGCCCGCGATCCAGACCGTGCTGCGCAAGCACGACATCCTGCTGATCTCGGACGAAGTCGTGTGCGGGTTCGGGCGTCTCGGCTCGAAGATGGGCGCGCAGCACTTCGGGATCGAGCCCGACCTGATCACGGTCGCGAAGGGGCTGACGAGCGCGTATGCGCCGCTGTCGGGCGTGATCGTCGGCGAGAAGGTGTGGGACGTGATCGCGCGCGGCTCGCAGGAACACGGGCCGATGGGGCACGGCTGGACGTATTCGGGGCACCCAGTGTGCGCGGCCGCCGCGCTCGCGAACCTTGCGATCCTGGAGCGCGAGAACCTCGTTGGCAACGCTGCGGAAGTGGGCGCGTATTTCGGCGCGAAGCTGCGCGATGCATTCGGCGCGCATCCGCTCGTCGGCGAGGTGCGCAGCGTCGGCATGCTGGCCGCGCTCGAATTCATGGCCGACAAGGACGCGCGCACGCCGTTCGATCCCGCGCTGAAGATCGGCGCGCAGGTGTCGGCTGCCGCGTTGCAGCGCGGCGTGATCGCGCGGGCGATGCCGCACGGCGACATTCTCGGGTTTGCGCCGCCGCTCGTGATGACGCGTGCTGAAGCCGACGAGATCGTCGGCATCGTGAAGGACGCGGTGGACGAGGTCGCGGAGCGGAATCTTTCGACCGTCGCGTGATGTTCAAGTGGTCCTGATGCGCGCTTCGGCGCGCGAGGTGACGCCGCCGCATGCAAGTGCGGCGGCTTTTTTTGCCGGTATGGTTCGGGAAACCGTCAGCGCATCGCCGGCGGCGCGCGTCGGCTACCGGCCGTCACTCAGTAATCCCACACGACCGGGACGAAACGGAACCCGTCGCCGTGCCGTGCAACGTGCCCGATGGACGGGAACGCGACATGGGCCGCGGCCAGCAGCGCGCCGGTGTCGGCGGCTTCGTTGAACAGTGCGAGACGCACGTCGACCGCCGCGTCCGGATCGTGTTCGAAGCCGTTTTGCCAGTCGGGATTGTCGAAGTTGACTTCGAAAATCGCGTCGCCGGCGAACGTCAGCTTCTCCCCTTTCGATGCGATGTCGACCACGCAGTGGCCCGGCGTATGGCCGCCCGTCACCCGCGCCGACACGCCTGCGGCGACTTCCACGGTCCGGTCGAACGGCACGATGTTTTCGCCATAGAGTTCCACGAACGTCGCGGCCGCCTTGCGCAGCGCGGGCGGCACGGTTTCCGGCATCACCGTCTTGCTGAAGTCGGGTTTTTTCCAGAACGCTACTTCCGCGGCCGATACGTGAATGCGTACGTCCGGGCGCAGCTTCGCCTTGACGCCGTCGACGTTCAGCCCGCCCACGTGATCCATGTGCATGTGCGTGATCACGATATCGGTGATCGCAGCCAGGTCGATGCCGGCCGATTCCAGACGCATCACCGAGCGCCCGGCGCGCGTGAAGTATTCGAAGCCGTCGCCCACGCCCGAGTCGATCAGGATCAGGCGATCGGCGCTGCGCACGAGCGCGATGTTGAGCGCCCAGTCGAACATGTCGCGTTGCAGGAAACGGCCGTCGAACCATGCGTTGCGATCCGCTTCGCTCACATTGGTGGACATGGTGGAAGTCGGCAGCGGCAGCACGCCGTCGCTGATCAGCACGACATCGACATCGCCGATGCGTACGGCGTAGCGGGACGGAACGAGCTCGCCCGAAGCTTCGTTGCCCAGGGATTCGATGACCGGCTGGACGTTGCGGATGGGTGCGTTCATGTTCAGTAATCCTGTTCGTCGAGTGAGGTAATCCGCACTGCGCGGCGCAGCGCGGTTCGCGAGCGCGATCGTGAAGATCGCGCTTCGGTTCGCCCGGATTCCGGTTGAGGGTGAGCGTGTGAGCGATTGTAGTGACGGCCGATACAGGCCGACAGCGCCGCAGGTGCGCACATCGTGTTGTCCGGACGACAACAATCCGGCGGCGGCTTCAGCCGCCCGAAATGCACATCGCCCGCCATCCGTTGCCGGACGGCGGGCGATGCAATGGACGCCGTTTATGGGAAGCCGGGCGCCGCCGGCGCGTGGGTCAGCCCGGCTGACCGGGGAGCGTGTCGCCGCGCAGCGAACACCCGCGCGTCTCGATCACGGCCAGCAGCGCGATCAGCCCGACCGCACAGGCGGCCATCATGTAGTACGCGGGAATCAGCGCGTTGCCGGTCTTGCCGATCAGCCAGTCGTTGACGATCGGCGCGGTGCCGCCGAACAGCGACGTCGACACGTTGTACGCGATCGCCATGCCCGCATACCGGACGTGGGTCGGGAACATCGCCGGGAACATCGCGGAAATGGTGGCGAGCTGCGGCACGTAGAGCACGCCGAGCACCGCGAAGCCGACGAAGGCGCCGAGCGGACCGTGCGTCATCAGCGTGAACATCGGCACGGCCGCGACGAACAGCCCGACCAGCGAGAACCACCACATCGTCTTGCGACCGACGCGGTCCGACAGCCAGCCGGCGAACGGCAGCAGCACCATCATCGCGAGCATGCCGATCAACGGAATCAGCAGCGACATGTTCTCGCTGACGCCGAGCTCCTTGTGCATATAGGTCGGCATGTACGCGAGCAGCACGTAGTTGACGACGTTCAATGCGACGACGAGCCCGCCGAGCAGCAGCAGCGGCTTCGCATAGCGCACCAGCAACTGACCGATCGGCAGCGCGGCGGCGACGCTTTTCTCGCGGCGGTGCGCCTGTTCCTCCAGCTCGCGGAACACCGGCGTTTCCTCGAGGCGCGAGCGCAGGTAGAAGCCGATCAGGCCGAGCGGCGCGGCGACCAGGAACGGCAGGCGCCAGCCCCACGCATGCATCGCCGAATCGCCGAGCAGCAGCGCGAAGCCGAGCATCAGGAACGCGCCGAGCGAGAAGCCGGCGAGCGTCGCGAATTCGAGGAAGCTGCCGCACAGGCCGCGCCGCGCATCGGGCGCGTATTCGGCGATGAAGGTGGCTGCGCCGCCGTATTCGCCGCCGGTCGAGAAACCCTGCACCATGCGCAGCACGATCAGTGCGGCCGGCGCGAGCCAGCCGGCCGTCGCATAGCTCGGCAGCACGCCGACGAGCAGCGTGGCGCCCGACATCGTCAGCACCGTCAGCGCGAGCACGCGCTTGCGGCCGAGGCGGTCGCCGAGCGGCCCCCAGAACAGGCCGCCGAGCGGGCGGATCAGGAACGAGATCGCGAACGTGCCGAGTGCGAACAGCGTCGCGCCGGCCGTGTTGCCCGGAAACAGCGCGGCGGAAATATACGCGAGGCCGTACGCGTAAATGCCGTAATCGAACCATTCGGTCGCATTGCCGAGGGCGGCGGCCGCGATCGCGACTCGCGGCAGGCTGTGCGGCTCGTCGCCGCGGGAAGCCGTCTCGTCCGGAACGGACGCGGCGGCGGAAACGGAAGTCCACGATGGCACGTATCGCATGAGGGATCCTCGCTATCAGCGTGCGCCCGGGCGGGCGCCGACGAGGATCAAAGTAATCCCGCCAATTAGCGACGCCCGATGTCATAGGACGATGTGGAGATCGGGGTTTTCCCGCGCCGTGGCGGGCGGCCCGCGGAGGCCGTGACCGGCTCGGCGCGGCGCGGCGCCGGTCGGCGAATGGCGGTAAGCTGCGCGCTGCCACGCGGGATTTTCTCGGACTGTGCCGCGCGTGGCGTCCCCTTTTTTCACCCTTGATCAGGAGCGCATATCGTGGCGACCTACATCGTCTTTACACGGGAAAGCACGCAGGACCAGCAGGAGCTCGACCTCTACTCGAGCCAGGTCGGCGCGACCCTCGCCGGCCATCCGGTGAAGGTGCTCGCCGCCTATGGGCCGCAGGAAATCCTCGAGGGTGAAGGCCCGGAAGGCGTCGTGATCGTCGAGTTCCCGTCGAAGGAGGCCGCGCACGCGTGGTATCACGGCCCCGAATACCAGACGGTCGTCCAGCACCGCTTCAACGGCGCGCGCTATCGCGCGGTGCTGGTCGAAGGCGTCTGAACGCGGCCGCGCGCGCCGGTTACCGCACGTGCGGCAGCAGCGCGCGCAGCCAGTACGCGACGGCCACCGCACCGCCATCCGGCGTGCCGATCGCGCGCTCGCCGAGATAGCTGGCCCGTCCCGCGCGCGGCGTCATGCGCGTCGTTTCCTCCGCGCCTCGCTCGGCCGCATCGACGGCCGCCGCCCATGCGCTCGCGGGATCGCGATCGCTGTCGAGCGCGCGGCCGAATGCGTCGACGGCCGGCGCCAGCGCATCGAGCATCGTCCGGTCGCCGGCCCGCGCGCCGCCGAGTTCGCCGATCGAATCCACCGCCGCGCGGAACGCCGCAGCCCAGTCGCGCGGCGACGGCTCGGCGATATCGGCCAGCCGGCGCGACGCGCGCAGCAGCGCGGTCGCATAGAACGGCCCGGAGCTGCCGGCGATCGCGCGGCGCAACGCGGCGCCGAGCGCTGCCAATGCACCCGACGGCGTACCGTACGCCGTGTCGGGCAGTTCGAGGATCGCCTGCGCGGCGCGGCGCATGCTCGCGCCGAGATCGCCGTCGCCGGCTGCCGCATCGAGATCCGTCAACGTCTGCTCGTGATCGATCAGCGTTTGCGCGACCGCGTGCAGCGCCGGTTGCAGGCGCGCGGCCCATGCGCGGCCGGCCGCATCGAGCGGCGGCGGCGGCGCGTCCTGCGACGCGGCCGCGGCCACGCGAATCTGCGTGTTCACGAGGCCGCCGCCCGGCCATGCGCGCGCCTGCGTCGGCGCGTCGAGCAGCGCCGCGCGCTCGTCGTTCAGCCGCAGCACCGAGATCGAGCAGCCCGGCATGTTCAGCGCGGACAGGAACGTGCCGGCCCACGCGCGCGCGACGACGATGCCGCGCCGGGTCAGGTTGTCGAATGCGGCGCGCAGCACGATCGCGAGTTCCATGTCCGGCGTCGCGCCGAGGCCGTTGACGAACAGCGCGACGCGCTCGTCGCGCTCGAGCACGAGATCGGCGACGATGCTCGACAGCAGCGTGTCGGCCAGCGCGTCGGCCGGCAACGGCGCGCGACGCTCGACGCCTTTTTCGCCATGGATGCCGAGGCCCAGCTCGATCTCGTGATCGGCGAGGCTGAAGCCAGACTTGTCGGCGCCCGGGATCGTGCAGCCGTCGAGCGCGACGCCCATCGTGCCGAGCTCGGCCGCCGCGTCGCGCGCGAGGCTCGCGACGCGGGCAAGCGACAGCCCGCGCGCGGCGGCGGCGCCCGCTAGCTTGTGGATCAGCACGGTGCCGGCGATCCCGCGTCGCTGGCCGCGTTCGACGCGGCCGCGCAGCGATACGTCGTCGGCGACGATGACGGTTTCGACCGGAATGCCTTCCGCGCGCGCGAGTTCGGCGGCGAGCCCGAAATTGAGCCGGTCGCCGGTGTAGTTCTTCACGATCAGCAGCGCGCCGTTCGGGCCGGCGCTCGCGCGGATCGCGGCGAGCACGGCGTCGGTCGACGGCGACGTGAACACTTCGCCGCACACGGCCGCGCTCAGCATCCCTTCGCCGACATAGCCGCCGTGCGCGGGCTCGTGGCCGCTGCCGCCGCCTGACAGGATCGCGACCGGCCGCTGCGACGGCTCGGGCAGCGGCTGGCGCACGAGCACGTGCTCGTCGCCGAGGATCGCGAGATGCGGCGATTGCCGCGCGATGCCTTCCAGCATTTCTCGCACGACATCGGACGGGCGGTTCACAAGCTTTTTCATGGCGACGGATTCCGGACGGGTGAACGGGGCTCGCCCGGACGCGCACGGGCGCCGGACGGCTTTCGTGTTGCGGAGGATCGTGCGCGGCTTGTCGCTGGTCACGGACGGTCGCATAACAGCGACCGGATGCGGGGCGGGCAACGAAGCGTACGCTTCGCGCCACGATACATCAGGTTCGGATGTTGCGACACGGATCGCGGCGCGACAGCGCCATGACGCCGGGGCGGAACGGCGGCGCGCGCCGGATGCCGCTATTTCAGCGCGGCGATCGCCTTCGCGCGAATCAGCCGCGCTCGCAGTACGTTGCGGCTGATGCCGAGCAACTGCGCGGCCCGGATCTGGTTGCGATGGCTGAATTCGAACGCGACACGTATGACCGTGTCCTCGATACGTTCGAACAGGTTGCCGTGCCCGTCGTCGAACAGATCGCGCAGCGCGTGTTCGAGCGTCGCCTGTGCGTCGGCGGACGAATCGGCCACAGGCGCGGCAACGGCCGGCAGGCACGGCGTCGCGATCTGCAGGTCGGTGTCCTGCAGCGCATCGTGACGGCTCACGAGCAGCGCGTGATGGATCACATTTTCCAGTTCGCGGATATTGCCGGGCCAGCCGTGAGCCTCGAGCCGGCGCTCGGCACGCGGATCGATGCGGCGCGGCCCGCCGCCGAGCCGGTCGCGGTACATGTCGAAGAAGTG
Source organism: Burkholderia sp. BCC1047 (assembly GCF_902833155.1). Lineage (NCBI taxonomy): Bacteria > Pseudomonadati > Pseudomonadota > Betaproteobacteria > Burkholderiales > Burkholderiaceae > Burkholderia > Burkholderia sp. BCC1047. The sequence continues at coordinate 26,531 of NZ_CADFEH010000010.1, forward strand.
GCGCGCGAGCGGCAGGATGTCGCCCGGGCGGTCGCGCAGCGGCGGCACCGCGAGCTGCACGACGTTGAGCCGGTAGAACAGGTCGCCGCGAAAATGCCCGGCCGCGACCGCTTGCTGCAAGTCGATATTGGTCGCCGCGACCACGCGCACGTCGACCGGAATCACGGTGCGCGACCCGAGCCGCACGACCTCGCGTTCCTGCAGCACGCGCAGCAGCTTGACCTGCATCGCGAGCGGCAGGTCGCCGATTTCGTCGAGGAACAGCGTGCCGCCGTGCGCCGCTTCGAACCAGCCGGGCTTCGCGCTGAATGCGCCGGTAAACGCGCCTTTCTCGTGACCGAACAGCTCGCTGTCGACGAGCGTTTCGGAGAAGGCGCCGCAGTTCACCGCGACGAACGGTCCGTCGCGCCGGGCGCCGAGATCGTGCACGCGGCGTGCGATCAATTCCTTGCCGGTGCCGGTCTCGCCGACGATCAGCACGTTCGCGTCGCTCGGCGCGACGCGGCGAACCTGTTCGAGCAACGCGAGCGAGCGCGGATCGGCGAACACCTGCGCGTGCGCGCGGGACGGCGCGTAACGGTCGGGCTGCGTGAGCACGGGCGCCGCGGCCTGAAGCGCGCCCGGGTCGCGGGAAGCGTTGACGACACGAAGATTGAGCGGGCGCGGCGATGCGGAAATGGAAGTCATGGCGATGAACCGTTGGATGGCCGGGCAATGCGGGCTGGCTGCTGCGTGGTCAGCAGAGTGTTGAACGTTTCGCCGCGCGCGAAAAGCATCGATTTCTGATAACCAAAGCGCGATTGCTGCGGAACCCGCAATGGCGCGGACGAGCGGCGGTGTCGTGACGCCTTGTCGTCGAATTCGGTGCTATCGCGTGCGATGCGCTGCTGCCTGATCAGCAGCGCATCAGCAGGACCGCTGCATGGTGTTCATCGCGTGACGGAATATCGATGTGACGCACGAACGGGAACGCTTGTCACTGTCGCGCATGAGGCCGAGCGCCATTTCTGCTGGGCGATGGCGAAAAATTTCGGGATGCAGATGACCTTTCCGTCACGCACCCGAACCGATGGCACGCTCCTTGCTGACCCGAACCGGTATCGCCGCACTGCACGCGGCTTCACCACGGGAACGTATTGCATGAGCCACACCCTGAACGTCGTCGCGATATCGGGCAGCCTGCAGCGGCCGTCGCGCACCTTGGCGCTGACCGACGCGATCGTCACGGCGCTCGGCGCCGCGCTGCCGATCGATACGCGGCTGATCGAACTCGGCGAGATCGGCAGCCGGCTGGCCGGCGCGCTCACGCGCGCACAGGTGCCGGCCGATCTCGATGCACTGATCCGCGCAATCGAGACGGCGGACGCGCTCGTCGTCGCGAGCCCGGTGTATCGCGCGTCGTACACGGGCCTCTTCAAGCACCTGTTCGACCTCGTGCGCCACGACGCGCTCATCGACGTGCCCGTGCTGCTCGCGGCCACCGGCGGCAGCGAGCGTCATGCGCTCGTGATCGACCATCAGCTGCGCCCGCTGTTCAGCTTCTTCCAGGCGCGCACGCTGCCGATCGGCGTGTATGCGTCCGAAAGCGATTTCGATCGGTACCAGATCGCGAACCCGGCGTTGCGCGAGCGCATCGCGCTCGCCGTGGCGCGCGCGGTGCCGCAACTGCGCCCGCACGCGCTTTCCGCCGCGGCCGCGTAAGCCGCTTTTTCGTTTCCCCTTCGACCAGGACACCTTCATGAGCCTTCCCGACCCTTCCGCCGACGGCGTCAAATTCGCATACTGGGTGCCGAACGTCAGTGGCGGCCTCGTCGTCAGCACGATCGAGCAGCGCACCGACTGGAGCCTCGAATACAACCAGAAGCTTGCACGCACGGCCGAGGCGGCCGGCTTCGACTACGCGCTGAGCCAGATCCGCTTCACGGCCGGCTACGGCGCCGAATACCAGCACGAGTCGGTGTCGTTCAGCCAGGCGCTGCTGCATGCGACGACGAAGCTCAAGGTGCTCGCCGCGATCCTGCCGGGGCCGTGGCATCCGGCCGTGGTCGCGAAGCAGCTCGCGACGATCGACCACATCTCGAACGGGCGCATCGCGATCAACGTCGTGAGCGGCTGGTTCAAGGGCGAATTCACCGCGATCGGCGAGCCGTGGCTCGAGCACGACGAACGCTATCGACGTTCGAAGGAATTCATCCAGGCGCTGAAGGGCATCTGGACGCAGGACAATTTCACGTTCAAGGGCGACTTCTACCGCTTCAACGATTACACGCTGAGCCCGAAGCCGGTGCAGAAGCCGCATCCGGAAATCTTCCAGGGCGGCAGTTCGCGGGCGGCGCGCGACAACGCGGCGAGCGTGTCGGACTGGTATTTCACGAACGGCAATACGCCGGAGAACCTGAAGGCGCAGATCGACGACATTCGCGCGAAGGCGGCCGCGAACGACCATCGCGTGCGGATCGGCGTCAATGCATTCGTGATCGCGCGCGACACCGAGGAAGAGGCGAAGGCCGTGCTCGACGACATCATCCGGCACGCGCACGTCGAGGCCGTGCACGCGTTCGGCGATGCGGTGAAGCAGGCCGGCAAGGCGTCGCCCGAAGGCGAGGGCAACTGGGCGAAATCGACGTTCGAGGATCTCGTGCAGTACAACGACGGCTTCCGCACGAACCTGATCGGCACGCCGCAGCAGATCGCCGAGCGGATCGTCGCGCTGAAGGCGATCGGCGTCGATCTCGTGCTGGCCGGGTTCCTGCATTTCATCGAGGAAGTCGAGTACTTCGGCAAGCGCGTGCTGCCGCTCGTGCGCGAACTCGAGGCGCAGCGGCAGTCCATTGCCGCGTGACGTTGCCCGGCGCCGGCGCGCGGCCCGCGATCGTGCGGGCGCGCGCGGCGGCACGACGCTTACGCGAGGCCCGCCAACTTCGACGCGTCGATCATCATCTCCACGCCGAGGCCGCCGAGCACCGCGCCCATCGCCCAGCGCTGCGCGAGCAGCAGCGTCGGACGGCCGTGCAGGAACTTCGCGAGGCTACTCGAACAGACCGCGACCATCCCGTTGGCCGACGCGAACGCGGCGATCAGCAGCGAGCCGAGAAACAGCGACTGGCCGAACACGCTACCTTGCCCGTAGTCGATGAACTGCGGCAGCAGCGACACGAACAGCATCGCGAGCTTCGGATTCAGCACGCTGGTCGTCGCGCCCATTGCGAGCAGCCGCAGCGGCTGCTCGTTCGGCAGCGTCTTCACCTCGAACGGCGAGCGGCCGCCCGGCCGCACCGCCTGCCACGCAAGGTACAGCAGATAGGTCGCGCCGACCGCGCCCAGCACGCTGCCGGCGTAGGGCACGCTCATGAACAGCGTCGTGATGCCGAACGCCGCGGCGAACATGTAGAACAGGTAACCGAGCATCACGCCGGCGAGCGACACGAGCCCGGCCGCCCGCCCTTGCGCGATCGAGCGCGACATCACGTAGACCATGTTCGGCCCCGGCGTGACCGCGAGCATGCCGCCGATGACGAGAAACCCGTAGAGCGATCCGGACGTATGCATGTTTTCCGCTTCCTGCGTCGAATGAGTGCTGACGGAGTTCATTGTCCGGCGCTGGAGGCGAACAGTAAAACGGGATAAACTGAATCGATTGATCAGTTTTTCTGAATCGACATGAAGAAGCTCGACCTCGATGTGCTCGCGATGGTGGTGGCCGTCGCCGAATCCGGATCGTTCGCGCAGGGCGCGCAGATCGTGCACCGGTCGCCGTCGGCGGTGAGCATGCAGATCAGGACGCTGGAAGACGCGCTCGGCAAGCCGCTGTTCATCCGCGACACGCGCAACGTGACGGCGACCGACGACGGCAGGATGCTCGCCGACTACGGCCGCCGGATGCTCGCGATGCGCGACGAGGCGTGGGCGTCGGTCGTGCGTCCGGAGATCCGCGGCCGCGTGACGATCGGCGTGCCCGACGATTACATCTCGTCGCTGCTGCCGCAGGTGCTCGGCAAGTTCGCCGCGATGCATCCGCGCGTGGAGGTGCGCGTGATCGGCCAGCCGAGCAGCGCGCTCGTGCCGATGCTGAAGGACAACACGGTCGACCTCGCGTGCCTGACCCGCGTCAAGGGCGTGTCCGGCGAGCTGATCCGGCTCGAGCCGATCGTCTGGACGGGATCGGCGAAACGGAACGTATGGGAAGAGCGGCCGCTGCCGGTCGCGCTGTTCTCGCACGGCAGCATGGCGCGCGATCATGCGATCAAGGCGCTGAACCGGCGGAAGATTCCGTTCCGGATGTCGTATGAAAGCCCGAGCTTTCTCGGGCTGCTCAGCATGGTCGAGGCCGGCCTCGCGATCGCGCCGCTCGCGCGCTGCTGCGTGCCCGATCACCTGTTGCAGCTGTCGGAGAGCCACGGGCTGCCGTCGCTCGGTGAACTCGAGGTCGTGCTCGCACGCAGCGCGCAGTCCGCGCGGCCGCCGTGCGACTACCTCGCCGAGCAGATTCTCGGTGAATGGCGTGCCTGAAGCCCGCCTACGGGCAGCGCGTCAGCACGACGCCAGCAGCCATTCACGGAACGCGACCAGCGACGGCAGCGTGTCGTTGCCCGGCGGGTAGACGAGGTAATAGCTGCGTTGGCTGGTGATCGCGTCGCCGATCGACACGAGCTCGCCGCGGCTCAATTCGTCCTCCACGAGCACCTTCGGCACCAGCCCGATCCCCATTCCCGCGCGCACGGCCTGGATCAGGTGCGACGTCAGCTCGAAGCTCGGGCCGACGCGCATCTGGCGATGATCGAGCCGATAGTGCGAGAACCACTCGGCCCAGGCCTGCTGATTGCTCGTCACGCCCAGCAGCGTCTGCTTCGCGGCCCAGGCCGGCGTGCGCGCGTCGGCCTTGCGGCCGCGGCCCGTGTCGGGCGGCGCGATCGCGACCAGGAACTCGTTGTACAGCCGGTGCGCGTGCAGGCCCGGCCAGTCGCCCGCGCCGACGGTGATCGCCGCATCGAGATCGTCGTTGAGGAAATCGATCGCGCCGATCCGCGAATGCAGGTGCACGGTCACGCCCGGATGCGTGGCGTAGAAGCCGTGCAGGTGCGGCAGCAGCCATTTCGAGCCGAAGGTCGGCAGCGTGGCCAGCCGCAGCGAGCCGGCGCCCGCCTGATGCGACATCGCCTGCAGCGTCGCGCCGCGAATGCGCCCGAGCGCGCCGCTCAGCTCGGCGAAGTAGCGGCGGCCGACTTCGGTCAGCTTGACCGAGCGGCCCTCGCGCCGGAACAGCGGCACGCCGAGTTGATCCTCGAGCGTCTGCACTTGCCGGCTGATCGCGCTCTGGCTCAGCGACAGCTCGTCGGCCGCGCGCGTGTAGCTTTCATGCCGCGCGGCGGCCTCGAATACGAGCAGCAGCGACATCGACGGGGTGAGGCGACGGTAATTCATGAGTTTTATGCAAGTTTCGCCGGTCGAGAATTCGTTTGTTTCTGGCGGAAGATCCAAAGATACTGGAATTCCCGGTTGTGCGGAAACTTGCCAAAAAATCATGTTTTGGCGTGCGCGAACCGGCTGGCTCCACCTACATTGCGTTTTTGCCCCATGTCGATCGTCCCGTTGCCCCGTCCCGTCAGCCCGTCCGCGAACGTTTACCGCGATTTTCTCGCCGCGCTGCAGGCGGCCGGCTTCGCCGGCGAAATCCATGCGGACCACGCGAACCGGACCGTGCAGGCCACCGACAACTCGATCTACCAGCGCCTGCCGCAGGCAGTGGTCTGCCCCGCGCATGCGGAAGATGTCCAACTGCTGGCCCGGCTGCTGGCCGAGCCCGCGCATCGTGACGTCGCGGTGGCCGCGCGCGGCGGCGGCACTGGCACCAACGGGCAGTCGTTGACCGACGGCATCGTCGTCGATCTGTCGCGCAACATGAACCGGATCCTCGAAATCAACGCCGAAGAGCGGTGGGTGCGCGTGCAGGCCGGTGTCGTCAAGGATCAACTGAATGCCGCGCTGAAGCCGCACGGGCTCTTCTTCGCGCCGGAGCTGTCGACGTCGAACCGCGCGACCGTCGGCGGGATGATCAACACCGACGCGAGCGGACAGGGCAGCTGCACGTACGGCAAGACGCGCGACCACGTGCTTGAACTCGATTTCGTGCTGATGGGCGGCGAGCGGCTGCACAGCGACGCGCTCGACGATGAGGAACTGGAGCGCCGCTGCGCGCGGCAGGACCGCGTCGGCAAGGTGTATCGCACCGCGCGGCGCATCAGCGACGACAAGGCCGCGCTGATCGACGCGAAATTTCCGAAGCTCAACCGCTGCCTGACCGGCTATGACCTCGCGCACCTGCGCGAAGCGGACGGCCGCTTCAACCTGAACAGCGTGCTGTGCGGCGCGGAAGGCTCGCTCGGCTTCGTCGTCGAGGCGAAGCTCAACGTGCTGCCGATCCCGAAGTTTTCGGTGCTGGTCAACGTGCGTTACGCGGGCTTCATGGACGCGCTGCGCGACGCACGCGCGCTGCTCGAACTCAAGCCGCTGTCGATCGAGACCGTCGACTCGAAGGTGCTGATGCTCGCGATGAAAGACTTCGTGTGGAGCAGCGTGGCCGAGTATTTCCCGCAGGACGACGCGCGTCCGACGCTCGGCATCAACCTGATCGAATTCAGCGGCGACGACAAACACGACGTCGATGCACGCGTGCACGCGTTCGTCGAGCATCTGCGCACCGATACGAGCGTCGAGCGTCTCGGCCATACGCTCGCGGCCGGCGACGATGCGGTGAAGCGCGTGTATGCGATGCGCAAGCGTGCGGTCGGGCTACTCGGCAACGTGCAGGGCGAGGCGCGTCCGCAGCCGTTCGTCGAGGACACCGCGGTGCCGCCCGAGAACCTCGCCGCGTACATCGCCGAATTCCGCGCGCTGCTCGACGGCCACGGGCTGCAGTACGGGATGTTCGGCCACGTCGACGCGGGCGTGCTGCACGTGCGTCCGGCGCTCGACATGAAGGACCCGAAGCAGGCGGCGCTGGTGCGGCCGGTGTCGGACGCGGTGGCCGAACTCACGCAGCGCCATGGTGGCCTTTTATGGGGCGAGCACGGCAAGGGCGTGCGCTCCGAATATGCGCCGGCGTTTTTCGGCGAGCTGTATCCGTCGCTGCAGCAACTGAAGGCCGCGTTCGATCCGCACAACCAGTTCAACCCGGGCAAGATCGCGACGCCGCCGGACTCGACGCTGCGGCTGCTGAAGATCGACGAGGTGCCGACGCGCGGCGACTACGACCGGCAGATCGACGAGCGCGTGTGGCAGAGCTACGGCACCGCGATGCATTGCAACGGCAACGGCGCGTGCTACAACTTCGATCCGGACGACGCGATGTGCCCGTCGTGGAAGGCGACGCGCGAACGCGTGCAGTCGCCGAAGGGGCGCGCGTCGCTGATGCGCGAATGGTTGCGTCTGCAAGGACAGGCCGGCGTGGACGTGATCGCAGCGGCGCGCGCACGGCAGCCGCTGCTGAGCGGCCTCGCGACCCGCTGGCGCAACAGCCGCGCCGCGCGCAACGGCGACGCCGATTTCTCGCACGACGTGTACGACGCGATGGCCGGGTGCCTCGCATGCAAGTCGTGCGCCGGGCAGTGCCCGGTCAAGGTGAACGTGCCCGAGTTCCGCTCGCGCTTTCTCGAGCTGTATCACCAGCGTTATCTGCGGCCGCTGCGCGACTACCTGATCGGTTCGCTCGAATTCACGATGCCGTGGATGGCGCGCGTGCCCGCGCTGTACAACGGGCTGATGGGCGCCGGCTGGGTGCGGACGCTGCTCGAGCGCCACGTCGGCATGGTCGACAGCCCGCTGCTGAGCCGCTTCGATCTCGCGGCCGTGATCCGCGCATGGCGCGTGAAACCGGCCGATCCGCGCGCGCTTGCCGCGCTGAGCGAGGCGCAGCGCGCGCGCAGCGTCGTCATCGTGCAGGACACGTTCACGCGCTATTTCGATACCGAGCAACTGGCGACGCTGATCGAGCTGGCGGCGCGCCTGGGCTTTCAGGTGTGGCTCGCGCCGCTCGCGCCGAACGGCAAGGCGCTGCACGTGCAGGGTTTTCTTCGCGCATTCGAACAGGCCGCGATCCGCAACGCGACGCAACTTGCGGCGCTGGCGCGCTCGGGTGTCGCGCTGGTCGGCCTCGATCCGGCGATGACGCTCACGTATCGGCAGGAATACCTGAAGGTGACGGGGCTCGCCGACGTGCCGAAGGTCGCACTGCCGCAGGAATGGCTGCTGGATGCGTTGCCGGAAGCCGATGCGGGCGGGGCGACGGTTTCATATCGGTTGCTGCCGCACTGCACCGAGAAAACCAATGCGCCGGACAGCGGCAAGCAATGGACGCAGGTGTTCGCGCGTCGCGGGCTGCGCTTGCAGGTTCAGGCGGCCGGGTGCTGCGGGATGTCGGGCACGTACGGACACGAGGCGCGCAATCTCGCGACGTCGAAGACGATCTATGCGCAGTCGTGGGCCGCGCACGTCGACGGGATGGATGCGGAAGGCGAGGCGCTGGCGACCGGGTATTCGTGTCGCAGCCAGGTGAAGCGCCTGTCGTCGAAGCAACTACGCCATCCGTTGCAGGCGCTGCTCGATCACGTGCGGGCGGTGGGGTGACGACAGGGCGGTGCGGGACGCACGGCCGGTAACGAGGCGTCGATCGCGTGTCGAGCGGCCGTCCCCGTGCCGCTGTCGACCTCCGCCGGCGCGGGTCAGGCGTCGGCTTTCGCCGCTTTCCGCGCGCGCGGTTTTTCGGCCGCGGGAAACACGCCGACGCCGCGCGGCCGTTTCGGCTCGATCCGCATTTGCCGGATCACGCGCCGAAAGTCGATCTCGTGCGCGGCCAGCGTGCCGATCAGTTTCGCGATGACCGCGAGGTGGGAAGGGACGGTGCCCTTGCTCGAATAGTTGGTGATCGAACTTTCGTTCATCCGGATCAGCCGGGCGAACTCGCGCGCCGTCAACTGCGCCTTCTTCAACTCCTGTTGGAATTCCGCATACGCCATTGCACACATGATGCTTCGTCTCCGTGAATCAGCATTCGGCCCGCGCGGCGCCGGCGCCGACGAGTGGCGTTCCCGTCGTGCCGGCACCGCGTCGGGTTACATCTTCACCTGGTCGAGGAAGGTCTTCTTGCCGCTCTTGTAGCCGTAGATCGAGATGATCCCGTGCGTCAGGTCGCCCTTCGCGTCGAACGTCGTCGTGCCGATCACGCCGTCGTACTTGGTCGCCGGCATCGCCGCGAGGATCTTCGCCGGGTCGGTGGAGTTCGCGCGCTTCATCGCGTCGACCGCGATGTAGACCGCGTCATACGCGAACGGCGCGTCGAACTTGATGCCCTGGTTGAAACGCTTCTGGTACTTCGCGAGGAAGTCCGCACCGCCCGGCATCTTCTCGAGCGCAGCGCCTGCCTGCGAGCACAGCACGTTGTCGGCCGCCGGGCCGGCCAGTTGGGCCAGCGAGTCGGTGCACACGCCGTCGCCGGACAGGATCTTCGCGCGCAGGCCGAGTTGTTTCGCCTGCTTCGCGAGCGGGCCGCCGGTCGCGTCCATGCCGCCGTACATGATCGCGTCGGGGTTCTCGCCCTTGATCTTCGTCAGGATCGCGCGGAAGTCGACCGCCTTGTCGTTGGTCGCGTCGTGCGACAGCACCTTCAGGCCGAGCGCCTTCGCCTTCTTCTCGAACTCGTTCGCGAGGCCCTGGCCGTACGCGGTCGAATCGTCGATCACCGCGACGCTCTTCACGCCCTTCGACTGCGCATAGCTCGCGAGCGCCGGGCCCTGCTGCGCATCGGTCGCGACCACGCGGTAGGTCGTCTTGAAGCCTTGCTGCGTGTAGGTCGGGTTCGTGGCCGACGGCGAGATCTGCACGATGCCCGCGTCGCTGTAGATCTTCGACGCCGGGATCGACGTGCCCGAGTTCAGGTGGCCGATGACGGCCACGACCTTGTCGTCGACGAGCTTCTGCGCCACCTGCGTCGCCTGGCGCGGGTCGGCCGCGTCATCCTGCGCGTCGAGTTGCAGGGTGATCTTCTTGCCGCCGATCGTCAGGCCCTTCGCATTGATTTCTTCGACCGCGAGGCGCGCGCCGTTTTCATTGTCCTTGCCGAGGTGCGAGATGCCACCCGTCGTCGGTTCGACGCTGCCGATCTTCACGACCTGGTCGGCCATCGCGCTCGACGCGGCCGCGAACGCGGCGGCAGCCAGTGCAACGGTGATCAAGGGTTTGCAGCGCATGCCGACAGTGCTTCGTTCCATCTGCCATCTCCGAATTGAATGTCTTTCTATTGACGTCTCGATCGGCCGGCCGGGGGGCCGGGGCGATCGGACGGTTTTCGCTACCCGTCATGGGCGTCGCTTGCATGGCGTCGGGCCGGGCGACTTGCCGCCCGGCCGCGAGAGCGAGCGCGTGACGCCATGCAATTCGTATGAATATATCGGAACCCGCTTCCGTGTGCTGCGGCGCGCCGCGGCGGCCCGCGGATTGCGGTTCGCTGTCGTGGACCTTACGGCTGCATCCATTATTCGGCCGGTCGCCACGGCGAAGCCATGGACACTGATGGGCGGTCAATCCGGAACTGTTCGGTCGGTTTGTCTGCACAGTTTGGTCGATTGCGCATCGCGTATCCGGTTTTATGGTCGCGCTTCGTCAAGCGTGATTGCTGCTGTAATGCAACTAACGGTCAAGTTCGATGGCGCCCACGAATGGGCGCCAATTGCGTCGGCCGACCGCGCATCCGGATCGGCAAAGCGCGAGGCGCGCGGACGATCGTAATTTTGGGACCGGCGTCGCTTCTACATTCGGATCGTCGCGTCGGCCACGCAATTCGCTGCACTCCCCACGCTACGATCGTCCGCGCAACGCGACGACGACCACTCCTGCAATCGCCAGCAGGCCGCCGCACGCCGTCGCGATGCCGGGTCGCTCGCCCGTCAGCACCACTGACAGCAGCGTCGCGACCGCCGGCGTCAGGTAGAGAAAGCTGGCCGCGCGCGCCGCGCCGAAGTAGCCGAGCGCGAAGGTCCAGTTCGCGTAACCGAGCGCGGCGGGAAAGACGCCGAGTACGACGACGGCCCACGCCGTGTCGCGCGACCCGCCGCCGAGCGACACGAGCGCGCCGGGCAGCCACGGCGCGAGCAGCACCGCGCCGGCCAGCAGCGTGTACGCGGTGCACGGCAGCGCGCCGTACACGGGAATCAGCCGCCGCTGCAACACGAAATAGCTGGCCGAACACAGCGCCGCGCCGAGGATCAGCGTGCTCCCCGAGCCGAGCACGAGGCCGCCGGGCTGCCCTTGTGCGATCACCGCGATGCCGGCGAGGCTGACCAGCGACCCGAGCCAGCCCCAGCGATTGAAGCGCTCGCGCAGAAACACGGCGGCCAGCAACGCGGTGAAGATCGGCAGCGTGTTCACGATGAAGCTCGCCGCGCCGGCCGACACGGTCTGTTCGCCGGTATTGAGCAGCGCGTTGTAGAGTGCGATGCCGAGCAGGCCGCATGCGAGAAAACGCCACGCATCGGCTTTCGTCGGCAGCGGCGGCCGTCGCCATGCGAGCCACGCGATCACGAGCAACGCGGCGGTCGCGAAGCGCGCGGCCGCGAGCTGCAGCGGCGCGAGGCCGTGCAGGCCGATCCGGATGAACGGGAACGCGGACGCCCACGAGACGATCGTGAACGCGACCGCCGCTGCCGCGACGAGCGATTGTCGCGCGCTGCGCGACGTCGGTGACGAAAGTGTATTCATGAAGCCATGGTGCGGCGTCGCGAGATGCTAAGCTAGCGCACAGATTAACACCCGGATATGAATATGGCTCACAGCTCGGGGGCACGGCGGGCCGACGGTCCGGCGCCGGTGCGCCCGGTGGCCGCCGCGCCGATGCCGGCTCCGCGGCCGCCGCTCGCGAGCCTCGAGACGGTCTGCACGGTGGCGCGCGAGGGTTCGTTTCTCGCGGCCGCCGACGTTTCCGGCGTCACGCACGGCGCGATCAGCCGACGGGTGGCCGCCGTGGAAAACTGGCTCGGGATGGCGCTGTTCGAACGGCATGCGCGCGGCGTGCGCCTGACGCCGGACGGGCAGCGCTTCGTCGGCCGGATCGAGCAGGCGTTCGCGATCATCGACGGCGCGGCCGATCAGTGGCGCTCGCCGCGCACGCCGCGGCTGGTCCGGATGAGCGTGGTGCCCGCGTTCGCGCAGCTGTGGCTGCTGGAGCGGCAGCAGACGCTCGAGCGTGAAGCGCCCGCGTTGCGCATCGAGCTCGGTATCGAGCTGCGTAACGTGGATATCGCCGGCGGTGAAGCGGATCTGTCGATCCGGTACGGGCGCGGCAACTGGCGTCAGCTCGACACCCGGCCGTTCATGCCGGAACGGCTGTATCCGGTCGCCCATCCGCGGCTCGCCGGGCAACTGGCCAGGATGCGCCGCGCAACGGGCGACGCCGCGCTGCTCGACATGCCGTTGCTGCACGATTCCGACGTGACCGGCTGGCGCACGTGGTTCGACGCGCTCGGCATTCCGTTCAAGCCGCGTGCGCAGGATCGCCGGTTCGAGGATTACAACCTCGTGCTCGCGGCGGCCGAAGCGGGGCTGGGCGTGGCGCTTGCGCGAACGCCGCTGGCGGATGCGTATCTGCAGCGCAGCGCGCTCGTGCGCGTGAGCCGCCACGAGGTCGATTCGCTGCTCAGCTATCACTTCGTGCATGCGAAGGGCGAGAGTCGGCCGGAGGTGCTCGCGTTGATGGAGCGGATGGTGAAGGCGCTGCGGTAGCGCGCACCCGGCGGTTCGCGCAGGCGACCGCTTCGGCACGCACGTCACGCGTGTGGCGGGCCGCCTGTCACGTTCGCTCGGCCGCGGCCGCCGAATCGTTACAATGCAGCCGCGGAATACGGCGAGATCGCCGCAGTGAAGCGGAATCGAGCCTTTGCCCGACGGCAGGGCAATCACCAACCATGACAGTACGGGTTCAAATTTGCACAAAAGGGAACCGATGAATAGACCAGACAAATCGTCGAAAGCGCGTGCGGCGCTGGATCAACTTTTTTCCGGCCTGGCGCCCACGGACGCGAAGCGCGAATCGCCGCGTCCGGGCAATCCGTTCGCAACGGACGACGAGGTGTCGAGCGCATCCGGCGGTCGCGGCGGGGTGGAAGTCACGCTGTCGACCCGCATCCAGCTGCGCGGTTATCCGAGCGCCGACGCGTTCATGAAGCGCATGGCCGAAGCGTGGGGCCTCGAGTGGGGCGCGTACGACAGCGTCCGCGCGGTGGCGACGCTGCCGGCCGGATGGCGCTCGCGCCGGCTTCCGGAAGTCACGCAGATCGTCGACGAACGCGACGTGCTGCGCGCCGAGAGCAGCCTGCAGGGCGGCGAGATGTCGTATCTGAAGGTGCATCCGCGCTACTACATCGATGCGCGCAAGCGTTTCGGCTGGAGCAAGTCGTCGAAGGCATCCGACGATCCGGATCTCGACGGCCCCGACTGGAACTGCTTCGTGGTCGATCGGGAAAAATCCATCGAAGTGCACGAACTGACGACGTCGTCGTTGAAGGCCGACATGGACAATGCCCGCGCGACGCTGTTGAAATGGCTGGACGAGCACTATCCGAAACATCGCGACCCGTTTGCGTACTGGTCGGACTGCGAAGGGGCGTAGTACGCCGGTTTGCACGGCGGTTCGCTTGATGCGTCGATCGGCCCGCCATGAGGACGAGCATTGAAGCAAGCGCGTGTGGTGTCGATTCTCTGGGCAGCATTTGGCGCGGCGGTCGGATCGACCGTCATCGAATTGCTGCTCTGGGCAATCGCCGGCGATGACGCCGTCCAGAATCTGTTCCGCGACGCGCGCCTCACGGCCGCGATCGTGATGGGGCGAAGCGTGCTCGGGGCGTCCGGCGGCTTCGATCCGCTGGTGATGGGCGTGGCGACGCTCGTGCATGCGATGCTTTCGCTCGTCTATGCGGCCGTGCTGGCACGGCTGGTCCGCAGTCTGTCGCTCGTGGCCGCGCTGTTCGCGGGCGGCGCGTTCGGGCTCCTGCTGTACGGCGTGAACCTGTACGGGTTCACGGCGATCTTTCCGTGGTTCATCCCGGTTCGCGGTGCGATCACGCTGGTCGCTCATCTGGTATTCGGGATCACGGCAGCGGTGGTGTACTACGTTGCCCGGCGCGAGTCGGTATAGAGGCTTCCAACCGGCTGCGTTGCGGGATGGCCCGCGCAGCGAGCGCCCCGCGATCGAATCGTGCGCGATGCGGCGACGCTACCGGCCTCGCACCCGCTCAGCGTTGCGTCGTCCCCATGCCGTCAGCATGCCGGGCTCCTCGTGTCGTGACGAACGCGAAGATGGGCAGCGTAAACGCGACAGGCACGCGCCGCGGTGCGCGCCTGTCATGACGATTGTCGTGCGACGCGACGATCAGAACTTGTGGCGGATGCCGACGATCGCGAGTTCCTGCGTATCGGTGCCCGAGTTCACGCCGTACGAGCCGACCGACGCGGCCGCTTTCACGGTCGCCCCGCTCGCGTTGAGCGTGTTGCCGCTCGCTTTCTGATAGCCGAACAGCGCATACAGGTCGGTGCGCTTCGACAGCGCGTAATCCGCGCCGAGGTTGACCTGATTGTAGTGCGCGGAAGCCGGGCCCGTCAGCGACGTGTAGTTGTAGCCGACGCCCGCGCGCAGCGCCGGCGAGAACTGCCAGTTGAAGAACGCCGAGCCGTTGTTGAACTTCGCGTTCTGGCTGAATGCCGACAGCGTGTCCGCACCGTACTGCGTGTTCGAATACGCGAGGCCGAAGGTCGCCGGCCCGGCCACGTACTGGCCGGCCACGCGCACGATCTGGATCGACTTCGCACTCGAGAAGCCCTGGTTGATCACGGTGTTGAAGAGCGTGTCCGAGCTGCTCGACCACGTGCGCACGCCGTTCGCGACCGTCGTGCCGCCGTTCGCGTAGAAGAAGCCGGCGCCGAGCGACAGCGGGCCGTTCGCGTAGCTCGCGCCGAAGCTGTACGTGCGGCCGCTGCCGGTCGCGCCGGCGACGCCGCCGAAGCCGTACAGCGCCGCGAACTGGAAGCCGGAGATCAGCGGGCTCGTGTATTTCACCGAGTTGCTGACGCGCAGGCTGTTGTCGTAGTTGTCGAGATCGCCCGGCGTCGCGAACACGCCGCCGAAGTAGTTGTCCTGCGTGAGGCCCTGCACGAGATCGACGACCGGATCGTACTGGCGGCCGAGCGTCACGGTGCCGTACGTGCTGCTTGCGAGGCCGACGACGGCCTTGCGGCCGAATTCGCGCTGGCCCTGGCCGAGCGCGCCGGTGCCGATGTTGAAGCCGTTCTCGAGCTGGAACAGCGCGGACAGGCCGCTGCCGAGATCCTCGATGCCGCGCAGCCCCCAGCGGCTGCCCGACAGGTTGCCGCTGCTGAACTTCACGAGGCTCGACGCGTTGCTGCCGTTCGCGTTTTGCGCGTTGTGGACGTACGCGATGCCCGCGTCGGCGATCCCATACAGCGTGACGCTGCTTTGTGCGTGGGCGCCAGCGGCGAAGAGCGTGGCCGGCAGGGCGAGCAGCGCGAATGACCGGATCTGTTTCATGGTTGAATTCCCCCGTTGGTCGATTGGTCTGACGAATCGGTGAACGATACGGATGGCGTATCGTCGAGGGAACCAATAAATTGTCGGATCGTTATGAGGCGACGCGGCGATGGATGCGCACGCAACGGATTGACGCGCGGCACGCGGATCGCTCCTGCATCGTCACAGGCAGTCCCTACTGCGCCACGCTTTCCGCGTCCGCCGTTTCGCCGAGGAACCCGCCGCTCTGGTGCGCCCACAGCGCCGCGTAGATGCCGCCCGCCTGCAGCAACTGCTGGTGCGTGCCTTCCTCGACGATGCGCCCTTCGTCGAGCACGATCAGCCGGTCCATCGCGGCGATCGTCGACAGCCGGTGCGCGATCGCGATCACCGTCTTGCCGCTCATCAGGCTGTCGAGGCTGCGCTGGATCGCGACTTCGACCTCGGAATCGAGCGCGCTGGTCGCTTCGTCGAGCACGAGGATCGGCGCGTCCTTGAGCATCACGCGCGCGATCGCGACGCGCTGGCGCTGGCCGCCCGACAGCTTCACGCCGCGCTCGCCGACTTCGACGTCGTAGCCGCTGCGGCCGTGGCGGTCGCGCAGCCGGTCGATGAACTCGGCCGCTTCCGCGCGCACGGCCGCGTCCTGCATCTCGCGCTCGGTCGCGTCGGGGCGGCCGTACAGCAGGTTTTCGCGCATCGTCCGGTGCAGCAGCGACGTATCCTGCGTGACCATCCCGATCGCGGCGCGCAGGCTGTCCTGCGTCACGTGCGCGATGTCCTGTCCGTCGATCCGGATCGCGCCGCCGCCCACGTCGTAGAAGCGCAGCAGCAGGTTCACGAGCGTCGATTTGCCGGCGCCCGAGCGGCCGATCAAGCCGATCCGCTCGCCCGGCCGGATCGTCAGGTTCAGCCCGTCGAATACCGCGCGATCGTTGTCCTCGTGCGCGAACTGCACGTTGTCGAACACGATCTCGCCGCGCTGCACCGTAAGCGGCTTCGCATCGGGCGCGTCGACCACGCTGCGCACCTTCGTCAGCGTGTTGATGCCGTCCTGGATCGTGCCGACGTTCTCGAACAGCTCGGTCATTTCCCACATGATCCAGTGCGAGTAGCTCGACAGGCGCAGCGCCATCGCGATCACGGCCGCGACGACGCCCGCGCTCGCCTCGCCGTGCATCCACAGAGACAGCGCGAGCCCGGCCGAGCCGAGCAGCAGCAGCGTCGACAGCAGGTGGTTGACGATCTCGAACGCACTGACGAGCCGCATCTGCGCGTCGCCGGTCGCCTTGAACGCTTCCATCGCGCGGCGCGCGTGGTCGGCTTCGCGCCGCGTATGCGAGAACAGCTTCACGGTCGTGATGTTCGAATACGCGTCGGTGATGCGGCCCGTCATCAGCGCGCGCGCGTCGGCCTGCCGGCTGCCGACCGCACCGAGGCGGGGCACGAAATACGCGCACGCGGCGCCGTAGCCGAGCGCCCACAGCGCGAGCGGAATCATCAGCCGCCAGTCGAAGCTCGCGGCGAGCACGAGGATGCCGATCAGGTACGCGGTGACGCCGATCACGACGTCGACCGACATGAACAGCGCATCGCGCACCGCGAGCGCCGTCTGCATGATCTTGGTCGTCACGCGGCCCGCGAACTCGTTCGCGTAGAACGACAGGCTCTGGTCGAGCATCAGCCGGTGAAACAGCCAGCGCAGCCGCATCGGAAAGTTGATCGCGAGCACCTGGTGCTTGACCATCGTATGCAGTGCGATCAGCAGCGCGCTGCCGACGAGAATCGTCGCGAAACCGGCGAGCGTGCCGAAGTGGCGGCCGCCGAATCCGGCCGGCGTCGACGACGACAGCCAGTCGACCACGTGCCCCATCATCGCGAACAACGCGGCTTCGTACGCGGCCAGCGCGGCCGACGTCAATGCGATCAGCAGGATCCAGCCGCGCGCGCCTTTCGTGCACGCCCAGACGAACGAGAAGAATCCCTTCGGCGGCGTGACGGGATCTTCGAGCGGGAAAGTCGGCAGGCGCCGTTCAAACCACGAATACATCGACTTGTTCTCCTTATACGGCCCGACGCGGCGGGCGGGCCGATGATACCGGGCCGGATGCGAGGCGGTCATCGTGTGCCGGCCCATCCGTCGTGTGCCCGCCCATCCCGTCCGGGCGATGGACGTCGCGCAGCGCCCGGCCAAGTTTCAAGTGTCGCATCGATTCGATCGTGCTGCAGGCCGGTTGTAAGCCGCGCCGGCCGTGCGAATGGCGCCGGATTTGCGCACCGGGCTCGCGGGAAGGGTCATCGCACGCGTCCCGAAAAAAACCGCTTGACTATCTATCTATGAGTAGATAAAGTTCGATCCATGGAAACGAAACCGACCGTCCGCGAACAGATTCTCGACCACGCGATCACGCTGATGATGCAGCGCGGTTACAACGGCTTCAGCTATCGAGACCTGTCCGACCTGGTGGGCGTGAAGACGTCGAGCATCCACTACTACTTCCCGTCGAAGGACGATCTCGTGCTGGAAGCGGTGGCGGCCTACAGCGACGAAGTCCTCGCGGCCGTGCGGGCAATCGATCCGGCGTTGCCGGCCGACGTGAAGCTGAGCCTGTACACGAAGATGTTCGGCCGCACGCTCGGCGACGGCAATTTGATCTGTCTGTGCGGGATGCTCGCGTCCGACATCGAAACGTTGCCGGAGAACGTGCGGCAGGCCGTGCAGGCGTTCTTCAAGGCCAATGAAAGCTGGCTTGCGGAATTGCTCGCGCAAGGCGCGAAGGAAGGCACGCTGCAGTTCAGCGGCGAGCCGGAAACCGCGGCACGCACGTTGTACGCGGCGTTCCAGGGCAGCGTGCTGGCCAGCCGGTTGTTTCACACGCGGGCGCGTCTCGAGGACGTCGAGTCCGTCTGGAAAACGCGGTCCTGACGGGCGGCGCAAGCAGTGAGGCGGTTCGCCGCCTTTTTATTGAATCTCGTTGTCTATCATGTAGTAGATAGATAATATGGCGCAGACGGGATCATCCGGCTGCATTTTTTTGGGGATGCTTGTCTATCTATGAGTAGATAAACAAATGCAAAGCCGATGCGGAATCCGCCGGCACGCCGTCCCCCGGTTCGAAGGGTGTTTCATTCATTTGCTGAAAAGGAGTCTGTCATGTCGATCGAAAAAGTGCTGTACCGCGCCCATGCAAAAGCCACCGGCGGCCGCGACGGCCGTGCGACGGTGCCCGAAAGCGGCCTCGACCTGAAGCTGACCACGCCGCGCGAACTCGGCGGCGCGGGCGGTGCGGGCGCGAACCCCGAACAACTGTTCGCCGCCGGCTACAGCGCGTGTTTCATCGGCGCGATGAAGTTCGTCGCGGCGCGCGACAAGATCGCGATCCCCGCGGACGCCGCGATCGAAGGCAGCGTCGGCATCGGCGCGATCCCGAACGGCTTCGGCATCGAAGTCGAGCTGAAGATCTCGTTGCCGGGCCTCGATCGCGACATCGCGCAAACGCTGATCGACCGCGCGCACGTCGTCTGCCCGTACTCGAACGCGACGCGCGGCAACATCGACGTCACGCTCACGCTCGTCCAATAAGTCGCACTGCAAACCATTCATCGCCATTCGAAGTTTCGACCAAGGAGTCGCACCATGAAGATCGTCAAGCCGCTGCTGATCGCCGCCGCCGTTGCAGCCGCACTGTCCACCGCACCTGCCGCGTTCGCCGCCGGTGCCGATGCCGTCGGTCCCGACGCGAAGACGAGCGCGTTCCTCGCCGCGCTGAACGGCCAGAAGGGCCCGGGCCTCGAAACGCTGAGCCCCGCGAAGGCGCGCCAGGTGCTGGTCGACGCGCAGAACGGCGTGAAGGTCGATCTGTCCGGCATCGACGTGTCGAACCGCACGATCGAACAGGACGGCCTGTCGGTGCCGGTCACGATCGTGCGCCCGCAAGGCGTGACGGGCACGCCGCCGGTATTCGTGTTCATCCACGGCGGCGGCTGGGTGCTCGGCGATTTCCCGACGCACGAGCGCCTCGTGCGCGACCTCGTCGTGCAGTCGGGCGCCGTCGCGGTGTTCGTGAACTACACGCCGTCGCCGGAAGCGCGTTATCCGGTCGCGATCAACCAGGCGTATGCGGCGACGAAGTGGGTGGCCGCGCACGGCGCGGAGATCGGCGTCGACGGCAGCCGCCTCGCGGTGGTCGGCAACAGCGTCGGCGGGAACATGTCGGCCGTCGTCGCGCTGATGGCGAAGGACAAGGGCGGCCCCGCGATCCGCTTCCAGGGGCTGATGTGGCCGGTCACGGACCACAACTTCAACACGGGTTCGTACAACGCGTATCAGCAAGGCCACTTCCTGACGCGGCCGCTGATGAAGTGGTTCTGGGATGCCTATACGAAGAGCGAAGCGCAACGCAACGAGATCTACGCGTCGCCGCTGCGCGCGAGCGTCGCGCAGTTGAAGGGATTGCCGCCCGCGCTGATCCAGGTCGCGCAGTTCGACGTGTTGCGTGACGAAGGCGAAGCGTACGGCCGCAAGCTCGACGCGGCCGGCGTGGATGCGACGACCACGCGCTACGACGGCACGATCCATGACTTCGGCCTGCTGAACGCGCTGGCCAACGATGCGCCGACGAAGGCCGCGACGAAGGCGATGGCCAATGAAATCGCGACGCGGCTGAAGTAACGCGATTGAGGTCGTTCGAACCGGAACGACGGAACACCGGAACGACGGAACGACAGGACGGCGGGCACGTTGCCCGCCGTTTTTGCGTGCGGGCGTTTCGTTCATGCCCGGCAGCGTGTCGATCACCCAATCGCGCCCGGCCGCCGGCATTGTTGGTACGATCGCGCGTATCGTTCACGCCGGCGTCGCCAGCCGCCGGCTCATCGGCCGCGCTTGCACGGCAGCGCGGCCACGTTCGGGAGAAGCGGTTCATGTTGCAGGCGTTCGCGGTCTTGCTGATCTTCCAGTGTCTCGGGGAAGGCGTGTCCTATCTGTTCGGCTTGCCGGTGCCGGGCCCCGTGATCGGCATGCTGCTGCTGTTCGGCTTCGTGATGCTGCGCCCGCAGGCGGCCGATGCGATCGAGCCGACCGCGCTCGAGCTGCTGCGTCACCTGTCGCTGCTGTTCGTGCCGGCCGGCGTCGGCATCATGGTGTCGGCCGACCGCGTGCGCGGCGACGCGGCCGCGGTCGTCGTCGCGCTGGCCGTCAGCACCACGCTCGCGATCGCGGTGACGGCGCTCGTCACGCGCGCGCTGCTGCGGCGCCAGCGCCGCGCGGGCGGCACCGCGGAGGGCGCGCAATGACGGCGTTCCCGAAGCTTGGCGCGATCTGGGTCTATCTCGCCGCGAGCCCGCTGCTCGGCCTGACCATCACGCTGGTCGCGTATCTGTTCGCGCAGGCCGTCTATGCGCGGGCGCGTTTCAATCCGCTCGCGAATCCGGTGCTGATCGCGGTCGCGATGATCGTCGTGCTGCTGACGCTCACGCATACGCCGTATCCGACGTATTTCGAAGGTGCGCAGTTCGTCCATTTCCTGCTCGGCCCCGCGACCGTCGCGCTCGCGCTGCCGCTGTACCGCCAGTGGTCGAAGCTGCGGCGCAGCGCGCTGCCGCTGCTCGTCGGCCTGCTCGCGGGTTCGCTGACGGCGATCGTGTCGGCGGTCGGCATCGCCGCGCTGTTCGGGGCGTCGCACCAGACGATCGCGTCGCTCGCGCCGAAATCGGCGACGACGCCGATCGCGATGGCCGTCGCCGCCGAGATCGGCGGCATTCCGTCGCTCACGGCCGTGCTCGTGATCTCGACCGGGATCTTCGGCGCGGTGTGCGCGCGCGGCATCCTCAATCTGCTGCGGATCGACGAGCCGGCCGTGCGCGGCTTCGCGCTCGGCGTCGCGTCGCACGGGATCGGCACCGCGCGCGCGTTCCAGGTCAGCGAGGAAGCCGGCGCGTTCGCCGGGCTCGGAATGGGGCTGAACGGCGTGCTGACGGCATTCGTCGTACCGGTCCTGCTGCCGGTGCTGTCGCGCTGGATCTGAGCGTCGGCCCGCGCTCGCCCCGCGTATCGGTTTCCCCGATGGCGCGGACGGCACGCCGAAAGGGCGGCGCACCGGCGCGCATGTATCGTTGACGTTATCAGGACAATTCAGGAACGCACACGGACATTTGCGCGCCGATCGGCTAACGTTGCATCGGCGCCGTTGTCGCAAGCCGTCGCGTGCACGCCGGTGTCCGACCCACACTCAACAATCGACAAGGAGATCGGTCATGAAGCAGTCTCGCGTGGTTTCGGTGGCAGTAGCAGTAGCGGCGTCGTTCGGTCTGTTGTTGCCCGCCGCGCCGGCGGCATACGCGCAGGACGCGGCGTCGTCCGCGCCGACGCAGAAGCAGCTCGCCAAGGCGCAGAAGAAGGCGGCGCGCAAGGCGGCCCGCGCGCAGCACGCGTCGGACCTGAAGGCGATCGGCACCGGCAGCGGCTACCGGTTGACCGGCGATCAGAGCAACTATCCGCAGAACGCCGTGCAGAAGGCGCCCGCGACGAACGCGGCGCCGGCCGCGCCGGCTTCGGGCCAGTAACGGTCGAACGCGTGGCACAGCACGAACGGCGCCGGTCGAACCGGCGCCGTTCGTTCATCTGCGGAAGGGCGGGACAGCAGGACGCCGGGCCCGCGAGCCCGCCGCGTTACGACGCGAGCTTGCTCGCGAGTTCCGCCACGTGCTTGCCCTGGTAGCGCGCGATGTCGAGTTCGTTCGCGCTCGGCTGGCGGCTGCCGTCCGCGCCCGCGAGCGTGGTCGCGCCGTACGGCGTGCCACCGGTGATTTCGTTCATGTTGACGAGGCCGCTGCACGCATACGGCACGCCCACGATCACCATGCCGTGATGCAGCAGCGTCGTGTGGAACGACGTGATCGTCGTTTCCTGGCCGCCGTGCTGCGTGCCGGTCGACGCGAACACGCTGCCGATCTTGCCGACGAGCGCGCCTTTCATCCACAGGCCGCCGCTCTGGTCGAGGAACGTGCGCATCTGGCCGGCCATGTTGCCGAAGCGGGTCGGCGTGCCGAAGATGATCGCATCGTAGTCGGCGAGTTCGTCCACCGTGGCGACCGGCGCGGCCTGGTCGACCTTCACGCCGATCGCGCGGGCCTGGTCGACGGGGATCGTTTCCGGCACGCGCTTGAGCGTGACCTCGACGCCGGGCACCGATTTCGCACCCTCCACGATGTGCTGCGCCATCGTTTCGACGTGCCCGTAGGACGAGTAGTACAGAACGAGAACCTTGGCCATGTTGCGAATCTCCGATTAAAAGGGCCCCGCGCTCAGCGGGGCCCGGTTTCCCGAACGGGCATCACGCCCATTCGGCCGTCACTTCGACCGGACGCAGATCGAACACCAGCACCTCGGCATCCTTGCCGTCGGCGATCGTCAGCGCCTGTTCGCCGCGGATGCGTGCGCCGTCGCCTTCGCCGAGCGTCACGCCGTTGACCGTCACGCTGCCGCGCGCCACGTGCACGTAGGCAAAGCGGCTCGGATCAAGTTCCAGCGTAGTGCTTTCGTCGCCGTCGAACAGGCCCGCGTAAATCCGGGTGTCCTGCCGGATCTTCAGCGAACCGGCGTCGCCGTCCGGCGACACGACGAGGGCGAGCTTGCCGCGCTTGTCGTCCGCCGCGACGTTCGTCTGCTGATAGCGCGGCTCGGCGCCCTTTTCGGCCGGCCCGACCCAGATCTGCAGGAAGTGGACCGGCGTGTCCGGCGAGTGGTTGAACTCGCTGTGGCGCACGCCCGTGCCGGCGCTCATCAGTTGCACGTCGCCCGGCACGATCACCGAACCGGTGCCCATCGAGTCCTTGTGTTCCAGCGCGCCGTCGAGCACGTACGACAGGATTTCCATGTCGCGGTGCGGGTGCGTGCCGAAGCCGCGGCCCGGGGCGACGCGGTCGTCGTTGATCACGAGCAGGTCGGAGAAGCCGACTTGCTTCGGATCGTAGTAATTCGCGAACGAAAACGTATGACGGGAGCTGAGCCAGCCATGCTCCGCACGGCCACGTTGGTTTGCTGCACGGATGTCGATCATGATTTTTGTCCTTGAAGTCGCCGGACCTCGGAAGTGGGCTCGGCCGTTCGTTGAGATGAATCTTAGGTCAATCGATTTGACAAATAAATCGCTGTAGAGATAATGACTGTCGCTCTGGAGTGGACAATATGGAACTCAACGACCTGAGGATCTTCGTCGCGACCGTCGACGCAGGCAGTTTCACGGCGGCGGCCGATCAGCTGATGCTGTCCAAGCAGTTCGTCAGCCGGCGCACGATGGCGCTGGAGGCGTCGCTCGGCGTGCGGCTGCTGCATCGCAATACCCGCAATCTCGCGGTGACCGAATCGGGGCAGGAGTTTTATGCGCGCGCGCAGCGGATCCTCGCGGAGATCGCCGACGCCGAGCAGGCGATGTCGGTGCGCAGCACCGAGCTGCATGGTTCGCTGAAGATCAGCGCGCCGCTGTCGTTCGGGATCACGCACGTGTCGCCGCTGATCGCCGAATTCCTGTCCGCGCACCCGGCCGTGCGGCTGAATCTCGACCTGACCGACCGGCGCGTCGACCTGATCGGCGAGGGTTTCGACCTCGTGCTGCGGATCGGCTCGCTCGAGGATTCGACGCTGATCGCGCGTCCGCTCGGCGCGTGGCGGATGATCGCGTGCGCGAGCCCCGCCTATCTGAAGCGGCACGGCGCGCCGCAGACGCCGGCCGATCTCGCCGGCCACACGTGCGTGCTGTACGGGCGCGAGCGGCGGGTCGGCTGGGAGTTCCGCGTCGACGGCGCGGCGCGCACGTTCGACGTGCAGGGGCCGCTCGTCGCGAACAACGGCGAAGTGGTGCGCGACGCCGCGATCGCGGGGCTCGGCATCGCGCTGCTGCCGCACTTCATCGTCGGCGCGGCGCTCGACAGCGGCGCGCTCGTACCGGTGCTCGACGCGTACGTGCCGCCGCCGATCACGCTCAATGCGGTGTTTCCGCAGCACCGGGAAGGGTTCGTCACGCTGCGCACGTTCATCGGGTTTCTCGCGGAACGGCTCGGGGAGCCGGCGGGGACGAGCGCGGCGGGCCGGGTACGGTAGCCGGCCGCCTGCGGTGAATGGGGCGCGTAATCTCCGCAGAATTTGCGGAGATTATTGAGTCATGCGGCGAATGGGTGGATAATCTCCGCATCATGAGCGGAGATTACACCTTCATCTGGGAATCGGCCGACTGGCCGGCATGGCGCTTCGACCTTCCGGCCCTCGCCGCGCCGCTCGCCGACGTCAGCCATGCGCAAGGCATGCTGGTCGGCCGACTGGCGGATGTCGGCCTGACGTTGCGCGACGAGGCGAGCCTGGCCGCGCTGACGGAGGACGTCGTCAAGACCAGCGCGATCGAGGGCGAGAACCTGAATGTCGCATCGGTCCGGTCGTCGATCGCGCGCCGGCTCGGGGTCGACATCGGCGCGCTGGCGCCGGTCGATCGCCACGTCGAAGGCGTCGTCGACATGGTGCTGGATGCGACGACCCATTCGGCCGCACCGGTCACCGAAGCGCGGCTGTTCGGGTGGCATGCCGCGCTGTTTCCGACCGGCTATTCAGGGCTGTCGCGGATCACGGTCGGCGGATGGCGCACGGATGCCAGCGGGCCGATGCAGGTGGTCTCCGGGCCGATCGGCCGGCAGCGCGTGCATTTCGAGGCGCCGCCGGCCGTACGCCTGACGCACGAGATCGAGCGCTTTCTCGCGTGGCTCAACGCGCCGCCGGCCGAGCCGTTGCTGATCCGGGCCGGGCTCGCCCATCTGTGGTTCGTCACGCTCCACCCGTTCGACGACGGCAACGGTCGTATCGCGCGCGCGCTCGACGATCTGGTGCTGGCGCGCGCGGATCGAAGCCCGCAGCGTTTCTACAGCCTGTCCGCGCAGATCCAGCGCGAGCGCAACGCGTATTACGACGTGCTGGAGCGCACGCAGCGCGGCTCGCTCGACGTCACCGAGTGGCTCGCGTGGTTTCTGGACACGCTGGGTCGGGCCATCGATCATGCGCACACGACGCTCGATGCGGTGCTGATCAAGGCGCGCTTCTGGCAGCGATGCGCGGGCGTCGCGTTGAACGAACGCCAGGTCAAGGTCATGAATCGCCTGCTCGACGGCTTCGAAGGGAAGCTGACGACCACCAAGTGGGCCGCTCTCGCGAAATGCTCGCAAGACACGGCGCTGCGCGACATCACGGAGCTCGTCGAGCAGCGCATGTTGCGGCGCTCGGCGTCCGGCGGGCGGAGCACGAGTTATGAGCTGGTGCCGTTCGACGGCTGACGTCATTGCCGGTGCCGAAGACGATCAACGCGTGGCACGACAATCTCGACAAGACGCTGCCGATCGACGTGATGCAGTAAACAGGGCGCTGCCCCGCTACGTCTTGTTCTTCCGCGCCGCGCGCGCCTGCGTCCGCGCCGGCGGCGCCGCCGATTCCCGTATGCGCAACTCGGGCTGGACCGCATGGCCGGGCCCCGTGGCGCCGTTTTCGAGCGCGTCGAGCAACGCATGCGCGGCCTGGCGCCCGATCGCGTCGGTGTCGACCCACATCGTCGTCAGCGGCGGCTGAATCTCGCGCGCGAGCGCGATGTCGTCGAACCCGGTGATCGACAACTGCGCGGGCACGTCGATGCCGAGCGCCTGCGCTTCGAGCAGCGCGCCTAGCGCGAGCGCGTCGTTGCCGCAGATCACGGCGGTCGGCCGCGTCGCCGCGTCGCTGCTGGCGATCGCGCGCAGGCTCGCGCGCCCGAACGCGATCGTGGCCGCGCCTTCGTGCTGATGCACGGGGCGCACCGCGAGCCCGTGCGCGGCCAGCGTGTCGTGAATGCCGCGCAGCCGGGCCTGCACGCGGTCGTTGTCTGTCGACGGCTGCATGATGATCGCGAAATCGCGATGACCGAGATCGAGCAGGTGCGTGGTGAGCCGCGCGAACGCCGCGCGGTTGTCGAAGCCGATGCAGCAGTGTGGGCTGTCGTCGCGGTACGCATACGTGACGACGTACGGCACGCGATGCATCGCAAGGAGTTCGAACAGTTCCGGCGGATACGCTTCGCCGACCAGCGACACCGCTTCGACGCCGCGCGACAGCATCGCGCGCACCTGCGCGAGCGCCTGCGCGGGGTCGTAGTTCGAGCAGCCGAGGAACAGCGTGATGCCGTGCTCGGCCATGACCGTCTGCATGCCGGCGACCTGCGACGCGAACACCTGGTCGTCGAGGGTCGGAATGATCGCGCCCGTGATGTGGGTGCGCGTGGACGCGAGCGCGCGGCCGGCCGCATTCGGGATCCAGTTCAGTGCGAGCGCCGCGTCGCGCACGCGCTGCTGCACGTCGGCCGACACCTTGCCGGGATCGTTGTACACGCGCGAGACGGTCGCGGTCGACACGCCGGCCAGTTTCGCGACGTCGCCGAGCACCGAGCGGCCGCTGCCGCGGCGTGCGCGCGGCGTGCTCATCGGTTGCCTCTGCACGTGGCGACCGTGCCGCTGCCGTGTGCCGTCAGAAGCGTCATTGGCGTCATTGTTTACCCTCGATTCGTGATGGCCCGCTTGCATTCTCGATCGAGCCTGCCAGAATGTAAGCGCTATCTTGCTGCTGATTCCCTATTATGTCAGACACTTGTCCAATCCGTATGGCGAAATTTTCCGAGACGACGGCCTTTTCGGTCATTTTGTCGGTCGTAAATGTAAGCGGTTACATCAAGCAATGAACGGCATCCCGTCACCGCGTATCGCCGTCGTCGGCAGCGTCAACATCGATCTCGTCACGCGCGCGCCGCGCCTGCCGGTGCCGGGCGAGACGCTGCTCGGCACGACGTTCGAAACCGTTCACGGCGGCAAGGGCGCGAACCAGGCGGTGGCGGCCGCGCGCCTCGGCGCGTCGGTCGCGATGATCGGCTGCGTGGGTGACGACGCGTTCGGCGCGCGCCTGCACGCCGCGCTGGCGGCGGAGCGCATCGACGTGACGCACCTGCACCGGATCGGCGGCACGGCGACCGGCGTCGCGACGATCACGGTCGACGACGGCGGCGCGAACAGCATCGTCGTCGTGCCGGGCGCGAACGCGTGCGTCGATGCCGATCGGATCGACGCGGCGCGCGACGCGATCGCCGAGGCCGCGCTGCTCGTGTGCCAGCTCGAAGTGCCGGTCGCCACCGTGGCGCGCGCGATTGCCAGCGCCAGCGCGCACCACACGCCGGTGTTGCTCAATCCCGCGCCTGCGCAGCCGCTTTTCGATGCGTTGCTGGCGCGGGTCGACTATCTCGTCGTCAACGAAACCGAGGCCGAGTCGCTGACCGGCATCGCCGTCGGGGACGACGCGTCGGCCGCGCGCGCCGCCGAGGCGCTGTGCGCGAAGGGCGCCGGCAACGTGCTGGTCACGCTCGGCGCGCGCGGCGTCTGCTGGCGCGGCAGCGCAGGCAGCGGCCATCATCGCGCGATCGCGGTGGCGGCCGTCGATACGACCGCGGCCGGCGACACGTTCGTCGGCGGGTTTGCAGCCGCGCGGGCCGGCGGCGCGTCGATGGACGACGCAATCGGCTTCGGCCAGCGGGCGGCCGCGATCAGCGTCACGCGCCACGGCGCGCAGACGTCGATCCCGACGCGCGACGAGGTCATACGGTCGGACACCTGAATTCCGCATGCGACGGAACGGCCGAACCCGGCCCCTATCAGTGACATGGAGACAATCGACATGAACGACAACCCATCTGTTCCGCACGCGCCGCCCCGGATCCGGCGCGGTCAACGCATCGCGCTCGCGCTGTTGATGGCGAGCGGGATCGTCAACTATCTCGATCGCGGCACGCTGGCCGTCGCAAGTTCGGCGATCCGCGGCGATCTCGGCTTGTCGCTCGCGCAGATGGGGCTGCTGCTGTCGGCCTTCTCATGGAGCTATGCGCTGTGCCAGTTTCCGGTCGGCGGGCTGGTCGACCGCATCGGCCCGCGCCGGCTGCTCGGCATCGGGCTGATCGTCTGGTCGTTCGCGCAGGCGTCGGGCGGCCTCGTGTCCAC
Source organism: Burkholderia sp. BCC1047 (assembly GCF_902833155.1). Lineage (NCBI taxonomy): Bacteria > Pseudomonadati > Pseudomonadota > Betaproteobacteria > Burkholderiales > Burkholderiaceae > Burkholderia > Burkholderia sp. BCC1047. The sequence goes on from NZ_CADFEH010000010.1 coordinate 55,140, forward strand.
GTTCGGGTGGTTCATCGTCGCGCGCATCGTGCTCGGCATCGGCGAGGCGCCGCAATTCCCGTCGGCCGCGCGCGTGGTGAGCAACTGGTTTCCGCTGCGGGCGCGCGGCACGCCGACCGGCATTTTCAATGCCGCGTCGCCGCTCGGTACCGCGCTTGCGCCGCTGCTGCTGTCGGTTCTCGTGGCCTCGTTCCATTGGCGCTGGGCGTTCGTCGTGACCGGGGCGCTCGGTCTCGTCGTCGCCGTCGTGTGGTTCGCGCTGTATCGCGATCCGGTGCGCGCGCAACTATCTACCGCCGAGCGCAATTATCTCGATGCCGATGCGCAAAGCGTTGCCGCCGCGCCGAAACTGACCTTCGTCGAATGGCGCAGCCTGTTCTCGCACGGCACGACCTGGGGGATGCTGATCGGCTTCTTCGGCTCCGTGTACCTGAACTGGGTGTACCTCACCTGGCTGCCGGGCTATCTGACGATGGAGCGGCACATGAGCCTGATTCGTACCGGATTCGCCGCATCGGTGCCGTTCCTGTGCGGGTTCGTCGGTTCGCTCGTCGCCGGCTGGCTGTCGGATTTCGTCACGCGCCGCAGCCGGTCGCCGGTCGTGAGCCGGCGCAACGCGGTGGTGGCCGCGATGCTCGGAATGGTCGCGTTCACGATTCCGGCCGCGCTCGTGCAGAGCAATACGGTTGCGCTCGCATGCATTTCGGTCGTGATCTTTCTCGCGAACGCGGCGTCGGCGTGCTCGTGGGCGCTCGCGACGGCGGCCGCACCGCCGAGCCGCATCGCGTCGCTCGGCGCGATCCAGAATTTCGGCGGCTTCATCGGCGGTGCGCTGGCGCCGATCCTGACCGGCATCATTGCGCAGAAGTGGTCGTTCGTGCCCGCGCTGCTCACCGCGGCGGCGATCGCGTTCGCCGGCGCGATGGCCTATCTGCTGCTCGTGCGCAAGCCGATTCCCGAACAGGCCGCGAACGCCGCGCCCGGACCGTTGCCGGCGTGATCATGCAGCCTGCATTCGCATTCACTGAAGGAAGGAGAAACCGATGCAACATCCGCAGCAATCGAACGTGACCATCGAGGGGATCGTGCCGGTGATGCTGACGCCGTTCGACGACGCCGGCGCGATCGACTACGCCGGGCTCGAGCGGCTCATCGAATGGTATCTGGCGCACGGCTCGGATGCGTTGTTCGCGGTCGCGCAATCGAGCGAGATGCAGTTCCTGAGCCTGGCCGAACGCGCGGCGCTCGCGCGCTTCGTGGTCGAGCGCGTGGCCGGGCGCGTGCCGGTCGTCGCGTCGGGCCACATCAGCGACGATCTCGACGCGCAGGTCGCCGAGCTGTGCGCGGCGGCCGAATCCGGCGCGCAGGGCGTCGTGCTCGTGACCAACCGGCTCGATCCGCAACGCAAGGGCAGCGCCGCGTTGCTCGACCATCTGCACCGGTTGCTCGCGCGACTGCCGTCGGATCTCCCGCTCGGCCTGTACGAATGTCCGGCGCCTTACCGTCGGCTTCTGTCGGATGACGAACTGCGCGCGTGCATCGACACGGGTCGGTTCGTGATGCTGAAGGACGTGAGCTGCGATCTCGCGACGGTGAAGCGGCGCGTCGCGCTCGCCGAGGGATCGCCGCTGAAGATCCTGAACGCGAACGCCGCGATCGCGTGGGACGCGATGAAGGCCGGCTCCGCCGGTTTCAACGGCGTGTTCACGAATTTCCATCCCGATCTCTACCGGTGGTTGCGCACGCAAGGCGAGTCGAATCCGGCGCTCGCCGACGAACTGTCGACGTTCCTCGTCGTCTCGGCGGTCTCGGAGGCGCTGGGCTACCCGGCGCTCGCGAAGCTGTATCACCAGCGGATCGGCACGTTCGGGTCGATCAAGTGCCGGGCGATCGATTACGACGTGCGCGAACGCTTCTGGGCGCTCGACGCGGTGCTCGACAAGATCGTCGCCGGTACCGAACATTTCCGTCGGCGGATCGCTGCGTTGTAACGGAGGACGCGTGTCACGCCAGTGGCGTGGCACGCGATCGCATCGCGTGCTGCGCACGTGGCCGGCACGCGCGTGGCCTGCTGGAACGATCCGTCTTGCACGATGCGTCGCAATCGCGGCGCAATCCGGTCACCGCGATTCCCATCACGTCGATGGCGGCAACGCGTGCCGCCACGCCATCCTGCTGCCATTCACACCATCACGAACTCGAACCGCCCGCGATCCGCGAGGGAGGCTGGCGGGTTTGCATGGCCTGCCAGAAGTCGTGTGGCTGACCGATCTTCGTTGATTGGCCACTATTTTGAGACAGTGAATCGTGTTTCGGCGGATTGATGATTTCAGGCGTGACAGTAGACTGCACCCGTGCTTCGCCAGAACCGGTCCGGAGCGTGTCGCCAGTCGCGGCGCCGCCGGACGGATTCTTCGGTGGCAGGCCAGATGGCTTGCCGTCCGATTGCGCGAAGAGCGATCCGTTGCCGGCATCGCGCGCCGATTGAGCGCGCAGCGGCACCGGACGCATCAAACCGTCAATTCAAGGGTGATTGCTATGCGTTACGTTTCGCTGGAGTCGAAGAAGGACGAGCTGCTGCTGGCCGCTCGCGTGCTGATGATGATCCTGTTCGTGCTGTTCGGCTGGCAGAAGCTGACCGGTTTCTCGGGCACGGTCGCATACATGGCGTCGACCGGCAACCCGGCGCCCGAGCTGGCGGCCGCGATTGCGGTGGCGGTCGAGCTGGTGGGCGGCGTGCTGATCGCGATCGGCTTCTATACGCGTCCGCTCGCGCTGGCGTTCGCCGCCTATACGCTCGCGACCGCGCTGATCGGCCATCGCTACTGGGCGCTGCAGGGAATGGAGCAGTACATGGCGATGATCAACTTCTACAAGAACGTGAGCATCATCGGCGGGCTGCTGTTGCTCGCGTTGACCGGGCCGGGGCGGTATTCGGTCGACCGGAAGTAACGCAGGGCGACGTTTCCGTTCGGTATCGGGAGCCCGGCGCGCGCGAGCGCGCCGGGTTTTGCCTTTTCGGGCGACGGAGAGATCGGTGCACATGTTCGCGACCGGATGCGAGCCAGTAGACCGAAGCGTTGCGCGGCGATCGTTCCTACGATTCAATAGGCTCGATAATCCATTCGTTTCCCGTGATTGATCGCACCGATGCCAAACCCATCTCCGTCGACCCTGCACAAAACCATCCTCCTCATCGGCGCCTCCGGCCTGCTCGGCCGCGCGGTTGCGGCCTCCCTGGCTCGCGAATCGTCGCTGACGCTGCTGGCAACCATCCGGAACCCGCAAACCGCCGGCGCGAAACTGCTCGCGTTGCCGCCGGAAAACGTCGCCGAGCTCGACGTTCTCGATCAGCCGTCCCTCGAACGCGTTTTCGAAACTCACCGACCGGCAGCGGTGATTCTCTGCGCCGCCGAACGCCGCCCCGACGTCTGCGAACGCGACCCGGCCGCCGCCCGCGCCATCAACGTCACCGCACCGGCCCGCGTCGGCGCGCTTGCCGCGCGATACGGCGCATGGACGCTCGGCATCTCGACCGACTACGTCTTCGACGGCAAGGCAGCCCCCTACGGCGAGGACGCCGCCCCGAACCCGCTGAACATCTACGGCCGCACCAAACTGGAAGGCGAGGCCGCGCTGCTGGCCGCCTCGCCGCTGTCGTGCGTGCTGCGCCTGCCGCTGCTCTTCGGCCCGATCGCCGACTGGAGCGAATCGGCCGTCACGAGCCTCGTGCCGGCCGTCGTCGCGTCGGCGCGGCCGGGCGCCGACGCGGTCGGCATGGACGCATGGGCGATCCGTTACCCGACCTACACGCCCGACGTCGCGCAGGTCATCCGCGACCTGACGCTGCGCCATCTCGCGGGCGAATCCGTCACGGGCATTCGCCATTGGTCGAGCGAGGAGCCGATGACGAAGTACGACATCGCGCAGCGAATCGCGGCCGCGCTCGGCATCGACGCGTCGCTCGCGCCGATCGCCCAGCCGACCGACGCGACGCCGCGCCCGTACGACTGCCATCTGGATGCCGCGCGCGTGCGCGCGCTCGGGATCGATTACGCGACGCCGTTCGATACCGCGTTGCGGACCGTGCTGCGCGATGCGCCGCAGGCGCGGTAGGGTCGGCGTCCTTCACGGCTCGCGGTACCCCCTCCGACATCAACGCGCCAATCCTCAGACGCGTTTCCCGGTCGAGCGGAGCAACGATCGAATTCAAAATTTGTCTAGTCATCCTTGGCATTCGATCAGTCGAATTGCACCAAACATGTGCCGGAATTCCCCGCAACGATGCACGCTAGACCCTTGAAATTAGGGGATTTCCCGCGTTTCCCCGGTTTTTATTGATCACGGCTTGCTTCGCTGTTTTTCTTCTTGCATGCTTGTATAGACAAATTCCTGAGGCGGCTTGCTGCACCGAAGGGATGGCGAATCTCAACGCAAGGAGAAATCTCGTGAACGGCAAGCGCATCAAGTGGGCAATCAGGACGATCGGCGTCATCGCGGCTGCGGCGGCCACTCTGGCGGCACCGGTACAGGCCAAGGAATGGAAGACGGTGACGGTCGCGCTCGAAGGCGGCTACGCGCCGTGGAACCTCACGCTGCCGGGCGGCAAGCTCGGCGGTTTCGAACCGGAACTGCTCGCCAACGTGTGCGAGCGGATCAAGGTGCAGTGCAACATGGTCGCGCAGGACTGGGACGGGATGATCCCCGGCCTGCAGGCCGGCAAGTTCGATGTCCTGATGGATGCGATTTCCATCACGCCGGAGCGCGAAAAGATCCTGCTGTTCTCGCGTCCGTACGCGGCGACGCCGGCGACGTTCGCCGTTACCGATACGAAGATCCTGCCGAAGGCCGCGCCCGGCGCGCCGATCGTCAAGCTGACGGGCGACGCCAACGCGGACAAGCCGACCGTCGACACGCTGCGCAAGCAGCTGAAGGGCAAGACGATCGGTATCCAGTCGGGCACCGTCTACACGAAATTCATCAACGACAGCTTCAAGGACATCGCGTCGATCCGCGTGTACAAGACGTCGCCCGAACGCGATCTCGATCTGGTCGCCGGTCGCATCGATGCGTCGTTCGACGACGTCACGTACTACGCGGCGAACAACGCGAAGAAGGACAACGCATCGATCGTGCTCGCGGGGCCGAAGCTCGGCGGCCCGATCTGGGGGCCGGGCGAGGGGCTCGCGTTTCGCAAGCAGGATGCCGACCTGAAGACGAAGTTCGATACGGCGATCGCCGCGGCGCTCGCGGACGGCACCGTGAAGAAGCTCGCCGACAAGTGGTTCAAGACCGACGTCACGCCGTAAGCGCACGTTCGGCCGCCGCCGCGTAAGGTCGTCGAACGACGCGCGGCGGCACGCATTCAGCGGATTCACTCAACGCATGCAGGGAGGCACGCATGGAGATTCTTGAAATGCTCGGCTTCGGTACCGAAGGCTGGGGCGGTGTGCTGCTTCTCGCCGCATTGATGACGGTCGCGCTGACGCTCGCGGCGCTCGCGGTCGGCGCGGTGATCGGCGCGGCGATCGCGGCGGCGAAGCTGTCGCGCTACCGCACCCTGCGCCTGCTCGGCGATCTGTATACGACGGTATTTCGCGGCGTGCCCGAACTGCTCGTCATCTATCTGTTCTACTTCGGCGGCTCGACGCTCGTGACGGCCGTCGGCCAGTGGTTCGGCGCGGAAGGCTTCATCGGCGTGCCGCCGTTCGTGATCGGCGCGCTCGCGGTCGGGATGATCTCGGGCGCCTATCAGGCGGAGGTCTATCGCGCGGCGGTGCTCGCGGTGTCGAAAGGCGAACTCGAAGCGGCGCGCTCGATCGGCATGCCGCGCAGCATGGTGCTGCGGCGCATCCTGGTGCCGCAGGTGCTGCGCTTCGCGCTGCCCGGCATCGGCAACGTGTGGCAACTGAGCCTGAAGGACTCCGCACTGATCTCGGTCACCGGTCTCGCCGAGTTGCTGCGCACGAGCCAGATCGCCGCCAATTCGACGCACCAGTACTTCGTGTTCTTCGTCGCGGGCGGTGCGCTGTATCTGCTGATGACGGGCTTGTCGAACCGCGTGTTCAACCGGGCGGAAGCGATCGTCGGCCGGTCGTTCCGCCGCAATTTCGCGCGCAACTGACGGAGAACGGGCATGTCCATCGATTTCGCATTTCTCGTCGATACGCTGCGCCAGCTGCTCGCGGCCGTACCGACCACGCTCGGCCTGTTCTTCGCATCGCTCGTGCTCGGCGGCCTGCTGTCGCTCGTGATCGTCACGATGCGCGTGTCGCCGAGCTGGCTGCCGAACCGCTTCGCGCGCGCCTACATCCTGGTGTTTCGCGGCTCGCCGCTGCTGATCCAGATGTTCCTCGTGTATTACGGGCTCGGCCAGTTCGGCGTGATCCGCGACAGCTTCATGTGGCCGGTGCTGCGCGAGCCGTACGTCTGCGCGGTGCTGTCGCTAGCGCTGTGCACGGCCGGCTATACGGCCGAAATCCTGCGCGGCGGGTTGATGGCCGTACCGGTCGGGCAGATCGAGGCCGGCTATTCGATCGGCCTGTCGGGCTTCGCGCTGCTGCGGCGCGTGATCGGTCCGATCGCGCTGCGCCAGTGCCTGCCTGCGTACTCGACCGAGGCCGTGCTGCTCGTCAAGTCGACCGCGCTGGCGAGCCTCGTCACGGTGTGGGAAGTGACGGGCGTCGCGCAGCAGATCATTCAGCAAACCTACCGGACGACCGAGGTGTTCGTCTGCGCGGCCCTCATCTATCTGGGCCTGAACTTCATCGTCGTGCGCCTGCTCGGCGCGCTCGAATGGCGGCTCTCCGGGCACCTGCGTGCGCCGAAGCCGTCCGGTGCGCCCGCCGCGGCGGCGCGCAATCCTCAGCGCGCCGCATCCTGAGCGCCCCGTCCTTTCAAAGAGAATCCGATGAACACCACTGCTCCCGTTGCGCTGTCGGTCAGAAACATCCACAAGTCGTTCGGCGATCATCACGTGTTGAAGGGCATTTCGCTCGACGCGCACGAGGGTGACGTCATCTCGATCCTCGGCGCGAGCGGATCGGGCAAGAGCACGTTCCTGCGCTGCCTGAACCTGCTCGAGACGCCCGACGACGGCTCCGTCGCGCTCGCGGGCGAAGAGCTGGCGATGAAGCGCGCGCGCGACGGCAAGCTGCATCCGAGCGACCGGCGCCAGGTCGACCGGATTCGCTCGCAGCTCGGGATGGTGTTTCAGAACTTCAACCTGTGGTCGCACATGACGGTGCTCGACAACCTCGTCGAGGGGCCGCTGCGCGTGCAGAAGCGCAGCCGAGCGGAAGCGGTGGAGGAGGCCGAGGCGCTGCTCGCACGCGTCGGTCTCGCGGACAAGCGCGGCTACTATCCCGCACACCTGTCGGGCGGCCAGCAGCAACGCGTCGCGATTGCCCGCGCGCTGGCGATGCATCCGAAGGTGATGCTGTTCGACGAACCGACGTCGGCGCTCGATCCGGAGCTGGTCGGCGAGGTGCTGCGCGTGATGCGCTCGCTGGCGGAAGAGGGGCGCACGATGCTGGTCGTCACGCATGAAATGGGTTTCGCGCGCCACGTGTCGAATCGCGTGATGTTCCTGCATCAGGGCGAGGTCGATACGGACGGGACGCCCGACGCAGTGTTCGGCGGGCAGACCTCCGAGCGCTTCCGGCAATTCGTGTCGAGCCACCACGACCGCACCACGAACTGAGGCTGCCATGACCGTATTCCGTGCGGCGCAGCCGCTTGACTGGCGGCAGGTGGCGGCGGTGGCGGCCGGCGAGCCGCTGGCGTTGGCCGACGATGCGCGCGCGCGGGTCGTGGCCGCTCGCGAACTCGTCGACGAGATCGTCGCGCGCGGGATTCGCGCCTATGGCGTCAATACCGGCGTCGGCGCGCTGTGCGACGTGATCGTATCGCCGGCCCAGCAGAGCACGCTGTCGCACAACATCCTGATGAGTCATGCGGTAGGCGTCGGCATGCCGCTCGGCGCGGCCGAAACGCGCGCGATCATCGCGGCCGCGATCAACAACTATGCGCACGGGCATTCGGGTGTCCGGGCCGACGTCGTCGAACAGCTCGTCGCGCTGCTGGAGCACGATTGCCTGCCCGAAGTGCCGGCGCACGGCTCGGTCGGGTACCTGACCCACATGGCGCACGTCGCGCTCGTCTGCGTCGGGCACGGTCATGCGCGCCATCGCGGCGAACGCGTGCGCGGCGACGAGGCGCTGCGGCGCATCGGCCGCGAACCGCTCGTCCTCGGTGCGAAGGAGGGGTTGAGCCTCGTCAACGGGACGCCGTGCGTCACGGGGCTGGCCGCGCTCGCGCTGGTTCGCGCCGAACGGTTGCTCGACTGGGCCGACTGGATCGCGGCGATGAGCTTCGAGAATCTCGGCGGGCAGCTCGCCGCATTCGATCCGGCTTCGCTCGCGCTGCGGATTTCGCCCGGTATCGGGCAGGTCGGCGCCCGTTTGCGTGCATTGCTGGCGGACAGCGGCATGCTCGTCGCGGCGAGCGGCCGGCATACGCAGGATCCGCTCAGCCTGCGCACGATTCCGCACGTGCATGGCGCGGCACGCGACGTGTTCGACGTCACGGCGGAGGTCGTCGATCGCGAACTCGCGTCCGTCACCGACAATCCGATCGTCGCCGGCACGCGAGAGGCGCCGGCCGTGCATTCGCAGGCGCATGCGGTCGGCGCGGGCATCGCGCTTGCGATGGACAGCCTCGCGGCGGCGATGGCCCAGGTCGCGGCGATCGCGGAGCGGCGTCTCGACCGGCTCGTGAATCCGCTCGTCAGCGGGCTGCCGGCGTTTCTTGCCGCGCCGGGCGGCAGTTGTTCGGGTTTCATGATCGCGCAATACACGGCGGTCGCGCTGGTCGCGCAGAATCAGCGGCTGGCCGCGCCGGCGAGCCTCGACGGCGGCATCACGTCGGGGCTGCAGGAAGATCACCTGTGTCACGCGACGCCGGCCGCGCTGAAGGCGCTCGACATCATCGAGAATACGACGCGCGTGCTCGCGATCGAGTTGCTGGCCGCCGCGCAGGCGTACGACCTGCAGCCGGCCGAAACGGCGCGGGCCGCATCGACCGACGCGCTGTGGCGGCAGGTGCGCGAACGCGTGCCGGCATATCACGACGACCGGCCGCTCGCGGACGATATCGCGATCGCGGCCGGCATCGTCGCCGGTGTGCCGCCATCGTTGCAGTGACGACGGTCGAGGACGAGCCGATCACCCCACATTCATCCGGTCGAGGGCGCATGAGCGAAACGGAACGCAGACTTTCCGCACGGCCTGCGAAGGCATCGGTCGACACCGTACCGGCGCGGGCGCTGCCGGCCTATCAGCAGATCAAGCGCTACGTCGTCGAGCGGATCGCGAAGGGCGACTGGAAGCCCGGCGCCGCGATCCCGACCGAGGCGGAACTGGTCAAGGAATTCGGCGTGGCGCGGATGACGGTGTCGCGCGCGCTGCGCGAACTGACGGTCGAGCGCGTGCTGACGCGCATCCAGGGCGCCGGCACGTTCGTCGAGCGCCGGCATTACGAATCGACGGTGCTGGAGATCCGCAACATCGCGGACGAGATCGCCGAGCGCGGCCATCGGCACAGTGCGCGCGTGCTGATGATCGAGCGCAGCGTCGACCCGGATGCGATCGACGCGCTCGGACTGCGCGCGGGGCCCGTGTTTCATTCGCGGATCGTGCATTACGAGGAGGACGAACCGATCCAGTTCGAGGATCGCTACGTCAATCCGGCCTTGTTTCCCGCGTATCTGGAGCAGGACTTCACGATCGAGACGCCGAACCATTACATGGTGCGACTGGCGCCGATCCAGCGTGCGGAGTTCCAGATCTACGCGGAGAAGCCCAATGCGCAGGTGCGCCGGCATCTCGTGATGGAAATCGGTGAACCGTGTCTGCTGCTGCGACGCCGGACGTGGGTCGGCGAGCAGGTCGCCACGTCGGTCAGGCTGTGGCATCCGGCATCGCGGTTTCATCTGGCGGGCAACATGTAGGGAAGCAGGGTGGCGCTGGGCGGAGCGGGCCGTTTGCCGCTTCGGCCGGCGCGTCGGGAAATCGGGCGGCCGCATCGCGACGCCGCCGCGTATCGCGCGTCGTCCGGCTCGATTTGACACCTGGCGTCGTCGCCGATTAAAGTCGCGACGCGGGGCGGCGGGTCAAGCACACGCCCGGAACAGGCAGCCGATGTTCCAGGACTACGGGGCTACCCCGTGGATCAGCTCGATACGCCGATGCGTCGCAAGGGGCGCCGTTGCGCGTCGCGCAACATGACCCCTCGCAGTACCAGCCACGTTGGCTCGTCGTCCTGCCCATCTCCATCCATGCACTCACCTCTGCGCGACACCACCCGTACGCTTGCCGAAGCGATGCTCGCCGGTTCGCCCGAACGCGACGGCGTCGTCGCGCGGATGGCGGCCGTGCTCGGCGACGCGCCGCCGTGGACGTACGAATGCGCGGACGTCGCGCTCGTCCGCTTCGGCGCGAACTGGGCCGATACCGACACCGACGTGCTCGCGGCGGTCCTCGCCGACGCGCCCGCGTTCGTGCGTGCATGGTATGGCGACCGTCGGCCGGCGGTGATTCGCATCGTGCGGCGCCCGCTGGTCCAGCGACCGCCGCCGGCGCCGCTCGCCGGCTGCGACGTGCCGCAATGGCCGACGCCCGGCGATCTCGCCGGCTGGCTCGGCATCAGCACGCCGGCACTCGACTGGCTGTCCGATCATTGGCGCGTCGACGCGCGCGGCAGCGCCACGCCGCTGCATCACTACACGTACGTCCCGGTCGACAAGCGCAGCGGCGGGTGCCGCCTCGTCGAAATCCCGAAGGGGCGGCTGCGCGAAGCGCAGCGTCGGATCCTGCACGAGCTGCTCGATCGCATCGCGCCGCATGGCGCGGTACACGGTTTTCGCAAGGGGCACGGGATCGTGTCGTTCGCGGCGCCGCATGCGGATCGCGACGTCGTCGTGCGCTTCGACCTCGCGGATTTCTTCGTGTCGGTGCGCGCCGCGCGCGTCCATGCGCTGTTCGCGACGCTCGGGTATCCGGCCGAAGTCGCGCGCACGCTCACCGGGCTGTGCACCAATCGCGTGCCGTCGGCGCGGCTGCTCGCGCCGGACCTGCGCGACCGGTTCGACTGGATCGGCCGCCAGCGCTATCGCGAACGGCATCTGCCGCAGGGTGCGCCGACGTCGCCGGCGCTCGCGAACCTGTGCGCGTTCCGGTTCGACATGCGGCTCGCCGCGCTCGCGCGTTCGCTCGATGCGACCTACACGCGCTATGCGGACGATCTCGCGTTTTCCGGCGGTGGTGCGCTCGCGCGCGACGTCGAGCGGCTGCAAATCCGGGTCGCCGCGATCGCACTCGACGAAGGCTTCGCGCTGCAATTGCGCAAGACGCGCGTGATGCTGCGCGGCACGCGGCAGCAACTGGCCGGCGTGGTCGTCAACCGTCATCCGAACCTGGCGCGCGACGCGTTCGATCGCCTGAAGGCCATCCTGACCAACTGCATCCGGCATGGCCCGGCGTCGCAGAATCGCGACGCGCATCCGGATTTCCGCGCGCATCTGGCCGGACGCGTCGCGCATGCGACCGCGCTGAATGCGGCGCGCGGCGCGAAGCTGCGCACGCTGTTCGACCGGATCGCATGGGATGCCGGCAGCGAGAACCGCTGAACCGTCGGGCCCGCCTCGACTCCGGTCAGCGACTTCTGCAACACGACGCCGCGCACTGCTATCATTCGCGCCATGCCGCGCCCGTGTCAGGGGCGGCGAATCACTTGCCGCCGCCGTTCGTCCCGTGCATGCGTACGCGGCGCGCCGCCCGTTGCCGGCCTGGTCCTGCCTGTCAGTGACGCACGACGTCGTTTGGTGCGCGTCGCGCAAATCATGCCGGCTCAGGTGGACGATTCACCGATTTGACAGCCCCTATAGGCGGAACTTCGTGGTAGGTTCGGCCATCGGAGCTTTTTGCAAAAACATGCCCAAAGAGGATGAATACATGACCCAGGCCCTGCAGGAACTCGAAGCACAACTTCGGGACCTGAACATCAAGCTGTCAGAGGCGAAGCAGAAGGAGAAGCAAGCCGCGCTCGCGGCCTTCAAGGAACAGGTCGAACTGTTGGGAATTTCGCAGCAGGAAGTGCTGAGCGCGCTCGGCTACATCGTCCAGCGCAAGCGCAAGGCGCCTGCCAAGTACTACGATCCGTCGACCGGCCGCTCATGGTCCGGGCGCGGCCCGCGGCCGAAATGGCTCGAAGGCAAGGATCTCGACACGCTCGCCGTCGACCGCGAGGCCAGGACCTGGTGGCCGGGCGACGATCAGGGCTGAAGCCCGCCGCGCCGCAAGGCCATCCGGCGCCGTCCGGTTCACGCACGCGGGCCGGCCGGTAATCCCCGGCCGGCCCGCTGTCTTTCGTTCGGTGTCCGGCCTGATCGCGACATCGCCGGCCGCGCCGCCGCACTGGATCGACGTTTTCTCTTTTCCTTTTCCGTTTCCGCGCATTGCCCGACGTTTTCCGCCAGCCGTCCGGCCGGCGCGGGCCGACGCGTGTCCGCCTCCGTCGTTCGCGGGCACACGCCTTGGAATGTCGCCGGACATTCGTGGCAGGACACCATGGCGGCAAACATCAAACCTTCGGCCCTCGACGGCCCGTCGGCCCCGCGCGTGGAGCGGGTCGGGTCGTCCGCGTGGAAGGCGATGGCCGGATCGGCGATCGGCTATGCGATGGACGGCTTCGACCTGCTGATCCTCGGCTTCATGCTGCCGTCCGCCGATCTCAACCGCCAGCCGGCCCCGGCCGGCTGAAGCGCTGCTCGACCACCTCGGTTCCCCATTGCGTGCCCGCGGACTCGCTCGTCAGCGCAAAGCCGAACGACTCGTACAGATGACGTGCGGCATCGAGCCCCTTGAAGGTCCACAGGTAGGTCTCGCGAAACCGGTGCTCGTCGACGAAACGCATCGCGAGCGTCATCAGCCGACGCCCGACGCCCGAGCCGCGCAACGCGTCGTTGACGATGAACCAGCGCAGGTGCGCGACGCCCGTCGCCGGGTCGCCGTCGATCGCGAGCGACGCGAGCGTCCGGCCGTCTTCCTCGCACAGCCAGAGCGCCTTGCCGTCGGCCGGCAGCGCGCCCGCGAAGGCGGCCAGCTCGGTCGCCACCCGCTGTTCGAAGAACGCGCCGAAACCCCAGTGCTCCGCATAGAAGCGTGCATGCAGGCTCGCGATGTCGCCGATGCAGCCCGGCCGATAGCCTTCGCGAATCGACGGCGCATCGGCGGGCGCGACGCTCGCCCTGGCCGCGTTGTCCTGCGCGAGCGCATCGGCATACAGCGCGAGCGAACGCAGCAGCGCCTGCTGGTCGGCCGGAATCATGCGGCGCAGCGCATTCGACACCTGATCGGTCGCGAACGTGTCGATTCTTTTTTGGAGCTTTTTGCCTTCGGCGGTCAGGTACAGCTCGATCGCACGCGCATCCTCGGTCGACACGCGCCGCTCCACGATACCGGCCCCTTCGAGCCGCGCGAGTTGCCGGCTCGTGTTCGATTTGTCGAGCCGCAGGATGGCGCCGAGATCCTTCGCGTTGATGCCGGGCGCCATCCCGATCTCGAGGATCGCATGCACGGCCGACGGCGCCCAGTCGCTGTCGGCCAGCGTCGCGCGCATGAAGCCGAGTTCGCGCACCAGTTTGCGCGAAAAGTCGCGCAGCTCGAGGATGGTCGCGTCGCGCGGCTTCGCCGGTGCGTCGATGAGGTCCATGGTTTGCTCCCGAACGGTTGCGTATCGCAATCAATAATAGTTGCGGATCGCAACTTGAGCAAGACGATTTTCATGTGGAGAGGCGGCGCTTCCGTGCTGTCGGTGATCGAGCGGGCGAAGCGCGGGACGACGCTCGGATAGCGGGCCGCGACGGATATTGAAGCGGATGGCCGCGCGCGGCGAAGTGGCCGCATACTGGGCGGCATTGGCCGACCTGCGAGCAGGGCGCCGATCGATCATCGATCGACGACTGCGGACCACGGAGATCCTGATGAACAAGCTGCTGCCGATGACGATCGCGTTGCTTGCCGGGAGCGGCATCGGGGCGGCGCCGCTCCACGCGGCCGGCACCATGGACGCGCTGCCATGCAGCGCCGCGCATGCGGCGGACCCGGGCGGCGGGAACGCCGCGATGCCGGACACGTCGGTCCGCAGCTTCTCGACCGTCGGCTGTTCGGGCGCCGTGTTGCAGGGAGACCGCGCCACCGCGACGGTCAACGGCGATAGGGTCGAGTTGCGCGACGGCGTCGTCTATGTGAACGGCCGGTCCTATGGCGCGGTCACGCCCGCGCAGACGGTCGAATACGAGGTCGCGCGCGACCGGCGCACGTTGAAGGTCGACGGGAAAATCCGCACGCCGCTGCGCTGATGCGTACCGATTCGGTAGGCGGCAACCGCTGCGTGATGCGGTTGCCGGATCGCCGCGCCGGCGCGCGTCCTATTCGACGAGCGTCAGCCGGCCGTCGCTGAGCCGCACTTCGCGCCCCACCCACGCCGCCTCGACACGCGGCAGCACGGCCGATGGCTTGCGCAGTTCGCGCAGCAGCGTCGCGCCGTGCGACAGCCGGCCGCCCATGCGCGCGATCACCGCGCGGGCGGCCTGGTACTGCGCGTGCCGGCCCGGGTCGAGCGTGTCTTCGAGCAGGATGTCGCGGCCGAGCACGCCCTGCGTGTCACCCGGATAGATCATGAAGCCGGCGGCCTCGTCGGTGCCTTCGCTGCCGTCCTGCCAGAAGCTGCCGTTGCGATCGCGGCGCTCGGGGTGCGGCGCGAACCACGTGTCGCGCTCGGTGGCCGGCATCGCGTGATGCAGGCGGAAGAACACGCGCATCAGGTTGTCGCGATACCACTCGCGCACCTGCAGATACCAGCCGCGCATGCCGGGCGCGCCGAGCGCGTGCAGCACGCGGATCGGCAGCGGCCACTCGGGAAACGGCTGCAGCGGCAGGTCGGCGGCCGGTGGCCGCGCGGTGCCGGGATCGGTTTCCCACGGCAGGCGGTGCGGGCTGTCGTCGAGCTGGCCGTACGCGGTCGGCGGACGCCCCCACAGGGCGCCGCCGCTGCTCGCCAGCGATGACGCGATGCACAGGTTGCCCTGCACGACGAACACGTAGAAGCGCGTGAACCAGTCGGCGAGTTGCTGGCCGTCGGCGCGCCGTTCGACGAGCGTCGCCAGTTCCCGGTCGAAGCGTTCCAGGCCGCGGGCGAGCGTCGGCAGGTGCCCGCGCGCGACGCGCAGCATCCGCCAGAACACCGGCAGCGCACGCAGCAGGCGCAGCGGTCGCCAGCGCAGCGGCGGCGTCGCACCGCCGATCTCGCCGCTGTAGTGGGCGGCCGACACGCCCCAGTCCGCGAGACGCGCGAGGAACAGGTCGTTGTTGATGTACGACGCGCCGCCGTAGAGCGCGGTGAACGGTTCGTTGTCGCGCAGCACGCGTGCGTCCCAGCGCGCCATGATGGCCGGGATGCTGCCGGCCGCCCGCCGTTGCGCATATTCGACCAGCCGGCTCGGCTGCGGCGGCAGGATCTCCGCGATGTTCGCGGCGGTCAGGTGACGATGCCAGCCGTAGGTGCTGATCGGACGGTACTGCAGCAGCCACAGCTGCGCACCGTCCCACGCCCATGCGACGTCGCCCGGCACGTAATGGAACGCGCGCAGCACACGTTGCAGGAACGCCCACAGCTGCTGCGCGGTCAGGCCGTGCGCGGTCGCGAACGTGCCGCGCTGCCACGGCTCGCCGAGCCGCGACAGAATCGCGCGCCGCGGGCTGGCCTGCCCGTCGGCGAGCGTTTCGAGGTGACCTTCGACCCATTCGACTTCGATCGCGAGATGGCGCACGAACGCGATACCCGACAGCACGGGCGTGATGAAGCGCTGCACGACGGCTTCCTCGAGGCCGCCGTCGAGCAGTTCGGCCACGCGCGCGGCGGCTTGCGATGCCGGTACGCGCAGGAACGTCGTGTGCAGGCCCGCGTTCGCCGCATCGGCCTGGTCTTCGCCATGGCTCGACGACCGGATCGCCCACTCGGCGTCCGGCTGGCTCGCGAGAAAGCCGGGCAGGCGCGGATCGTCGGCAGCGGTCAGCGACAGCGCGGGCGGTACCGGCAACCCGGCCATCGCGGCCAGCGCGAGGCGCCCGCCTTTGGTATGCGCGACGAAGCCCGTGTCGGCCCCTTCGAGCCACTGCGCGAACGCCGCCGGCGCGTCGATCCACGGATAGTGTCCCCAGCCGGGCTGCAGCGTGACGGTCAGGTCGGCGCGCGCGAGGATCGCCGACCACGCGGCGGCCTGCCCGACGCCGAGCACCGCATCCTGGCCGCCCC
Organism: Burkholderia sp. BCC1047; assembly: GCF_902833155.1. Classification (NCBI taxonomy): domain Bacteria; kingdom Pseudomonadati; phylum Pseudomonadota; class Betaproteobacteria; order Burkholderiales; family Burkholderiaceae; genus Burkholderia; species Burkholderia sp. BCC1047. The sequence goes on from NZ_CADFEH010000010.1 coordinate 71,514, forward strand.
ACACGAGTTCGATGCGATCGGTGACCCACTCGAGCAGCGGCAGCGCGGTATCGGCGCGCACGAGATCCCAGTGCGGCACGAACGCGCGGCAACGGGCATAGCCGGCGCCCATGCGGCGATACTGCGCGGACGTCCAGGTCCGGCTCGAGAACTTGCGGGCGAACAGCGCCGGGTAGTGCGCGAGCAGCCAGTGGATGGTCTTGCGCAGCGGCTTCGGCGCCATCAGTTTCGGCAGGCGCCGCTCCCACAGGAACGCGCCGACCGGGGCGAGCAGCACGCTGCGGCCGAAGTGGCCGGGGTGCCGCTGCAACGCGTGCAGGACCACCAGCGCATTCACGCCGACCGCCATGATCGCGTGCCCGGGTTCGGTCGCATCCAACAGCGCCTGCGCATAGGCGGCGAGATCCTCGCACGGCGGCGCGGGATGATCGCCGAAGCCCGGCAGTTCGAGCGGCACGGGGCGATAGCGCCGGAAGTGGGGCAGCGCGTCGTCCCACCAGTCGGCTGCGCTGCCGTTGCCGGCGAGGAGGTACAGGATCGGTTGGCTCATGAAGGCTTCGTCGGTCGACGATCGTCGCGATTGCCGCGGTTTTTGTTGGTATTGCCCGGTGCGAGTGGAATGGAAGCGTGGCCCCGCTCGGATGGATGGTGGGGCATTCTACGCGAGTCGATTTACTTCAATTTGCCGTTTGTTTGGGTCTCGCGCGGCGTCTTGCCGGTCCAGCGCCGGTACGCATGACGGAAGCTGCGCGGCTCGCTGTAGCCGAGCCGCTCCGCGATCTCGGCGACCGTCAGCGCGTGATCGTCGAGCAACCGCACGGCTTCGTCGCGACGCACGTCGTCGAGCAGCGACTGGAACGTGATGCCGTCCTTGTCGAGCCGGCGGCGCAATGTGCGTTCGGTCAGGTGCAGTGCATCGGCGAGTGTGCCCACGCCGCGTGTGCCGCCGATCAGCGTTCTTCCGGATCCGTTGCGGCCGCATCTAGTCCCGCAACAGAAGCGGCGGCCGCGCGCCTGCGGATCTCGGAATCGAGGATCAACCGCCCGCGCAGCTTGCCTTTCATCCGCTTCACGTGCTTCGGCGCCTCGGTCATGTGCTCGACCATCAGCGCCCGGACGCGCTCGGCATCGCGCTCGCGCGCGGCCTGCAGGATCGCCTTGTGGATCGACACGTTCGCTTCGCCGAAGCGCTTGTGCTCGACGAGCGGCGTGTCGTTCCGGAACTCGATCAGCTGCCGGATCATCTCGTTGATCAGTTCGCAGCTGAAGCGCAGGAACGGATTCGGATTCGCGGCCGCGAGGATGTCGTGGAACGTCGTGTCCTCCTGCCGCTGACGCAGCATGTGGCCGCGATCGTGCACGCCCGACGCGCCGTCGCAGCACGCGATGTTCGCCTCCAGCGCCGCGAAGTCACGCTCGCTTAGATGCGGCACGGCGCCGGCGGCCAGTTCGGGTTCGAGCAGCTTGCGCACCGTATAGATGTCGTCGATCGTCACGTCCTTGAAGAACAGATAGTTCTGCAGCAGCTGAAGCGTGCGATCGAGCGGCACCTCGACGACCATCCCGCCGCCCGACGGCCCGGTCGTGACCTTGATGAGCCCCTGCACCTCGAGCGACTTCAGCGCCTCGCGGATCGTGCTCTTGCTCACCGCGTAGAGCTGCTGCAGCTCGGCCTCGCGCGGCAGGCGGTCACCCGGCTTCAGGTCCTTCTCGGTGATCAGCCGCTTGATCTCCTCGGCGACGAGGTCGGCCCGCTTCGGCTGCTTGATTTCGACCGCGAGGCCCGCCCTGGCTCGGTCCATGACCATCTTCACGACTCCTTTGTGTGGCTGCGCGCCGCGTCATCGTCGACGACCGGTGCCGGCGCGGGTACGGAATTTTGCCTGATTGACACCAATTTTGATCAACTCTAGCATCAGGTTCATTCTATTTATCATGATAAATAGGATCAACCGGCGGCGCGCATCCAGGAGTGGCGTGGGCACGGTTTGGCAGTCGGTCGTATCGCGTGTGTCCCCCCTCATGAGGAGCTCAACTTGAATCGCCGAGAACTGTTGAAACTGGCCGCGCTGTCGGCCGTGCCGGGCGCGCTCGGCAGCATGTCGTCCCGGGTCGCGTTCGCGCAGGGCTCGCCCATCCAGCTTGCCTGCCCGGTGCCGATGTCCGGCCCGTTCGCCGCCAACGGCAAGTACGCCGATCTCGGCATGCAGCTCGTCGTCAAGCAATACGGCAAGGTGCTCGGCGCGCCGCTCGCCTATACGGCGCTCGACACCGAGGGCAAGCCCGCGACCGCCGTGCGGCGCGTGCAGGAAATCGCGCAGCAGAAGGGCGTGCGCTTCTTCGCGGGCGGCATCCTGTCGTCCGAATCGCTGGCGATGGGCAAGGAAGTCCAGAAGGCGGACGGCGTGTTCATCACGACGGCCGGTGCGGACGAGATCACCGGCAAGGATTGCAACGCGGCGACGTTCCGCTGGTCGGTGCCGACGTTCGGCGCGATCGAGCAGACGGTGCGCCCGTTGATCCAGATGCTGCCGAAGGCGAAGCGCTGGTACACGATCACGCCGCAATACGTGTTCGGCGACGGCCTGCTGTCGGCCGCGAAGGCGGTCTTCAAGGAGAAGGGCATCGAGCACGTCGGCAACAGCTACCACTCGCTCGCCGAGAAGGAGTTCAGCGGCTATCTGACGAATGCGGCGGCCGCGCAGCCGGACGTGCTGCTGATCCTGAACTTCGGCTCGCAATCGTCGGACACGCTGCGCCAGGCCGTCAGCTTCGGGATGAAGCGCAACTGCACGATCCTGCTCGCATGGGCATCGGGTCTCGAGCAGTTCGAGGCGCTCGGGCCGGACATCTGCGACGGCGTGTATTTCGGCGCGCAGTACTGGCACGGCATCGATTCGCCGCTGAACCGCGATCTCGTGAAGCGCACGAACGCCGCGTTCAAGGCGAACCCGAACTACAGCCTCGCGGGTTCGTACATCTGCTCGAAGATCCTGATCGACGCGATGGTGAAGGCCGGCAGCGCCGATCCGAAGAAGGTCGTCGCGGCGATGGAAGGGATGAAGTACGACGGCCTCACGGGCCCGGAGGAAATCCGCAAGGGCGACCACCAGGTGCTGAAGAACTACTACCTGCTGAAGGGCAAGCCGAAGGGCCGGATGAAGAACGCGGACGACTATGCCGACATCGTCAGCTCCGGCCAGTCGTTCCTGCCGCTCGACAAGACGGGCTGCAAGCTCGCGTGACGCCGTGCATGCGTTCGCGGCGCATCGCGCGCCGCGGGCGTCCGTTATCTTTCTTTCCGACACGGAAGCCATGAACGTCTATCTGCTGCAGATCGTCAACGGCATCGGCGTGGGCATGCTGTATTTCCTGCTCGCGGTCGGCCTGTCGATCGTGTTCGGCCTGCTGCGCTTCGTGAATTTCGCTCACGGCGCGTTCTACCTGCTCGGGGCGTACCTCTGCTATCAGGCGCTGCAATGGTCGGCGAATTTCTGGGTCGCGCTCGCGCTCGTGCCGCTCGTCGTCGGCGCGTTCGCGTGGATCGTCGAGAAGCTGGTGCTGCGCCATGTGTACGCGCAGCAGCATGAATTCCACATCCTCGCGACGGTCGGGCTCGCGCTCGTGCTGCAGGAATGCGCGATCCTCGCGTGGGGGCCGCTCGGCGACAACGTGCCGCCGCCCGACGCGCTGAACGGCGTCGTGATCTGGGGCGGCTTCGTCTACCCGAAGTACCGGCTGTTCGTGATCGCGTTCACGGCCGTCCTCGCCGCGTTGCTGTGGTGGGTGCTCGAAGGCACGCGGCTCGGCAGTACGGTGCGTGCGGGCAGCGAGTCGACGGAGATGGTGTCGCTGCTCGGCATCAACGTGACCCGCGTGTTCAGCCTCGTGTTCGCGCTCGGCGCGGCGACGGCCGCGCTGGCCGGCGTACTCGCCGCACCGATCCGCGGCGTCGATCCGTTCATGGGCATCGAGGCGCTCGGCGTCGCGTTCGTCGTGGTCGTCGTCGGCGGGATGGGGAATTTTCTCGGCGCGCTCGTCGGCGGGCTGCTGGTCGGCATCGTGCAGAGCCTGATGAGCACGCTGTGGCCGGAAGGCGCGCGGCTGATGATCTATGTCGCGATGGCGGCCGTGCTGCTGCTGCGTCCGAATGGTTTGCTGGGGAGGGCCGCATGATCGATTCGTCGAAACCACTGCCGCCGGGCGCGGCGGCGTCGCAACGCCCGCAGCCGTGGCGCGGCGTGCTGCAGCGGCCGGAAGGTTGGCTCGCGGTGGTGGCCGCGTGCGTGTTGCCGCTCGTGCTGAGTTCGGGCTCGCTCGCGACCGAAGTGCTGGTGTTCGCGCTCGCCGCGCTCGGCTGCAACCTGTTGCTCGGCTACACGGGGCTGTTGTCGTTCGGGCAGGGCATCTTCTTCGGGCTCGGCAGCTACGCGGCCGGGCTGGTGCTGACGCGCGGTGTCGCATCGGTGAGCGTCGCACTGCTTGCGGCGGCGGTGCTCGGTGCCGTCGCGGCCGCACTCGTCGGCTGGTTCTCGATCCGGCAGCGCGGCACGTATTTCGTGATGCTGACGCTTGCATTCGGGCAGCTGTTCTATTTCCTCGCGTATACGACGCCGAACGTGACGGGCGGCGACAACGGGCTGCTCGACATCCCGCGCCCGGCGCTCGCCGCATTCGGGCATCCGCTCGTCTCGCTCGCGTCGCCGTGGCGCTACTACGGCTTCGTCGCGGTGCTGTTCGTCGCGGTGTTCTGGCTGCTGTTGCGCGTGTCGCGCTCGGTGTTCGGCCGCACGCTGCTCGCGATTCGCGACAACGAAGCGCGCGCGGCGGCGGCCGGCTACGACGTGAAGCGCTTCAAGCTCGCGGCGTTCGTGATCTCGGGCGCGGTCACGGGCCTGGCCGGGGCGCTGCACGCGCTGATGACGGGCATCGCGCCGCTGTCGAACATCGACTACCACACGAGCGAGATGATCCTCGTGATGACGGTGATCGGTGGCACGGGCAACCTGTTCGCGTCGGTGCTCGGCGCGGCGTTCTACGTGCTGTTCGCGGACTGGCTGTCGACGCTGTGGCCGCGCTGGCTGCTGCTGCTCGGCCTCGTGCTGATCGCGGTCAGCCTGTTCATGCAGCGCGGATTGTGGGGGCTGGGCGAACGCATCGTGGCGTCGCTGCGGCGTAGCGATCGCGCGGCGGCCACGGCCAAGGAGCGGCAATGAGCGAAGCGATTCTCGAAGCGCGCGGCATCGTCAAGCGCTACGGCAAGTTCACGGCGCTGGGCGGCGTCGATCTGCGCATCATGCCGCGCACCGTGCATTCGGTGATCGGCCCGAACGGCGCGGGCAAGACGACGCTGTTCCATACGCTGACCGGCACGCTGCCGATCACGTCGGGCTCGATCCTGTTCGACGGCCACGACGTGTCGCACGAACCCGATCACAAGCGCGTGCGGCGCGGCATCGCCTGCTCGTTCCAGGTCACGAGCCTGTTTCCGAACCTGAGCGTGCGCGAGAACCTGCGCGTCGCCGCGCAGGGCGTCGAATCGCGGCGGGCGCTGAATCCGTGGACGCCGCCGCGCGGTGCGCTCGCGCATGACGGCATCGTCGACGACGTCCTCGAGCGGCTCGGCCTGCAGCGCTTCGCCGATACCGCGGCCGGCGTGCTGTCGCACGGCCAGCAGCGCCGGCTCGAGGTCGGCATGGCGCTGGCGGCGCGGCCGCGCGCGATCTTCCTCGACGAGCCGACGTCGGGCATGGGGATCGACGATCTCGACGACATGAAGACGCTGATCCGCGGCCTGCGGGACGACTACACGGTCGTGCTGATCGAACACAACATGGGCATCGTGATGGACATCTCGGACACGATCACGGTGATGCAGCAGGGGCGCGTGCTGGTCGAAGGCAAGCCCGATGAGATTCGCGGCGACGCGCGCGTGCGCAGCGCGTATCTCGGCAACATGATCACCGGAGGCCGCGCATGATGCTCGACGTGAAGGATGTTCACGCCTGCTACGGCAAGAGCCACGTGCTGCAGGGCATTTCGCTGAACGTGAACGAAGGCGAGACGGTGACGCTGCTCGGCCGCAACGGCGCGGGCAAGTCGACGACGCTCAAGACGATCGCGGGCGTCGTCGCGCCGACCGGCGGCACGGTGACGTTCGCGGGCCGACCGGTGTCCGGGCAGCCCGCGCACCGGATCGCCGCGCGCGGCCTGTGCTTCGTGCCCGAGCATCGCGGGATCTTCCGGCTGCTGTCGGTCGAGGAAAACCTGCGGCTCGGCGCGCGTCGCGATTCGCCGTGGCAGCTCGACGATATCTACCGGATCTTTCCGCGCCTGAAGGAGCGCCGTCGCAACGGCGGCGCGCAGTTGTCGGGCGGCGAGCAGCAGATGCTCGCGATCGGCCGCGCGCTGATGAATCATCCGCGGCTGCTGATGCTCGACGAGCCGGTCGAGGGGCTTGCGCCGGTGATCGTCGAGGAAATCGTCGAGCAATTGAAGCGGATCAAGGCGGCCGGCGTCGCGATCCTGCTCGTCGAACAGAACCTCGAAGTGTGCACGCAGCTCGCCGATCGCCACTTCGTGATCGAGCAGGGCGTGATCGTCTACGAAGGCAGCAACGCGGCGTTCGCGGCCGATCACGACGTGAAGGACCGCTACCTGGGCGTCGGCGTCGCATGAGCCGTGCCCTTTCAATGCGAGGAATGGCAACGATGCAAGTACAGGATTCGACTCCGGGCGTCGCGGCGTCCGGCTTGCGCGTCGACGGCGCGCGGCTGTGGGACAGCCTGATGCGGCTCGCGCGGATCGGCGCGACCGACAAGGGCGGCGTGTGCCGCCTCGCGCTCACCGAACTCGATCGCGACGCGCGCGACCTGTTCGTCGCGTGGGCGCAGGACATCGGTTGCACGGTGCGCGTCGATGCGATCGGCAATATCTTTGCGCGGCGCGCGGGCGAACGGGACGACCTGCCGCCCGTGGCGACGGGCAGCCATATCGACACGCAACCGACGGGCGGCAAGTTCGACGGCAACTACGGCGTGCTGGCCGGCCTCGAGGTGCTGCGCACGCTCGACGACGCCGGCGTGCGCACGCGCGCGCCGCTCGAGGTGGCGGTCTGGACCAACGAGGAAGGGTCGCGCTTCGTCCCGGTGATGATGGGTTCCGGCGTGTTCGCGGGCGCGTTCACGCTCGACCATGCACTCGCGCAATGCGATCGCGACGGCGTGTCGGTGCGCGACGCGCTGGCCGCGATCGGCTATGCGGGCGACGCGGACGACGGGCATGGCGCGCATCCGGTCGGCGCGTATTTCGAAGCGCATATCGAGCAGGGGCCGGTGCTGGAAGCGCACGACACGACGATCGGCGTGGTCGAGGGCGCGCTTGGACAGCGCTGGTACGACGTGACCGTCCACGGGATGGAGGCGCATGCGGGCCCGACGCCGATGGAACTGCGGCGCGACGCGCTGCTGGTCGCGGCCGATCTCGTGCGCAAGGTGAACGAGATCGCGCGCGCGCATCCGCCGCATGGGCGCGGCACGGTCGGCTGGGTCGACGTGCATCCAAATTCGCGCAACGTCATTCCCGGCCGCGTGACGCTGACCGTCGACCTGCGCGCGGCCGACGACGCGACGCTGACGGCGATGGACGCTCAACTGCGTGCGGCATGCGCGGATCTGGGCGCGGCGGCCGGGATGCGGATCGACATCGAGCCGGTCGTGTACTTTCCGCCGCAGCCGTTCGATCCGGCGCTGGTCGAGCAGGTTCGCGCCGGCGCGCGTGCACTCGGGCTGTCGTCGATGAACGTGATCAGCGGTGCGGGTCACGACGCCGTGTATCTCGCGCGCGTCGCGCCGACCGCGATGATCTTCGTGCCGTGCAAGGACGGCATCAGCCACAACGAGATCGAGGACGCCGATCCGGTGCATCTGGAAGCCGGCTGCAACGTGCTGCTGCACGCGATGCTGGGCGCGGCCGGGATCGCGGAGGGCGCTGCGCGATGAAGATCCTGATTGCCCGGATGAACCATGAGACCAACACGTTCTCGCCGGTGCCGACGCCGCTCGCCGCGTTCGGCCGTCACGGCCCCGACTGGGGCGACGACGCGTATCGCGCGCATCGCGGCATGCGCACCGCGATGGCTGCGTTCATCGACGCGGCGGAGCGCGAAGGCGCGGACATCGTGACGCCCGTGTCGGCGGCCGCGAACCCGAGCGGGCCGGTCGCGGCCGACGCGTATGCGGCGATCTGCGACGCGATCGTTGCCGCCGCGCCCGGCTGCGATGCGGTGATGCTCGACCTGCACGGCGCGATGGTCGCCGAGCAGAGCGCGGACGGCGAGGGCGATCTGCTCGCGCGCGTGCGTGCGGCGCTGCCCGATGCGCCGATCGCGGTCGCGCTCGACCTGCACGCGAACGTCACGCAGAAGATGGTCGATCACGCGGACGTGATCGTCAGTTTCAAGACCTATCCGCACGTCGACATGTACGAGACCGGCGAGCATGCGGCGCGCGTGTTGCTCGACCGGATTCACGGCCGCGCGCGGCCCGTGCTCGCATGGCGGCAGCCGCCGCTGATGACGTCGACGCTGCGCAGCGCGAGTGCCGAAGGCGCGATGCGGCGCGCGGTGGAGGCCGCGAGGGCGGCCGAGGCGGACGGCATGCTCGCGGTGTCGATCCTGCCCGGCTTCTCGCTCGCGGATATCCCCGCGCCGTGCATCAGCGTGGTCGTGGTGGCCGACGGCGACCGCGCTGCGGCTGACGCAGTGGCCGAGCGCATCGCACGGCAGATCTGGGACGCGCGCGACGCATTCGTCTATCGCAGCGCGCCGCTCGCGGAATCGGTCGCGCAGGCCGCGGCGCTCGCCGACGGCGCGGACCGCCCGGTGCTGATGCTCGACCACGGCGACAACTGCATGTCGGGCGGCCCGTGCGACACGATGGACCTGCTCGAAGCCGCGCTCGCGCACGGGCTCGACGGAATCGTCAGCGGGCCGTTGTGCGACCCCGAAGCCGTCGCGGCGCTGATCGACGCAGGCGTCGGCGCGACCGTCACGGTGCCGGTCGGCAACCGGTTGCCGTCGCACGGCGGCGTGCGGCGCGAACCGTTTCGCGCGACCGGCATCGTGCGCGCGATCACCGACGGCGAATACGTGATTACCGGGCCGACGTATACCGGGCAGCGTGCGTACATGGGTCGCGCGGCCGTGCTCGATATCGGCACGGCCACGCTCGTCGTCACCGAGCGCACGCAGGAGCCGTGGGATCTCGGCGTGTTCGAGAGCGTCGGCGTCGATCCGCGCCGCGCGCGCTTCCTGCTGCTGAAGTCGCGGATGTATTGCCGCCCGGTGTTCGTGCCGATTTCGTCCGCGCTGGTCGAATGCGACAGCCGCGGCGTGACCGGTTCGGACTACGGGTTGTTTCGCTACGAGCGGCTCGCGCGGCCGGTGTATCCGCTCGACGACATCGTCGAGTGGTCGTCGGGCACGCGACGCACGGATTGACGGAACCGAACCGGGTGCGAGACGCCGGGCGCGCGCGCTTTCGGGCATCATGCGATGGCGCCGGCCCGTCGGGCAGCAGGGCCGGGCAATCCATTGCGTCCGCAACCGATCCGGAGAACCGACCGCCATGCATTCGAATCCCTTCCGCCTGCGCAGCGCGCGCCTGCTCGCCGCGCTGACCCTCGCCACGACGGCCGTTGCCGTGCACGCCGCCGACTGGATCGTGTCCGGCAACGACGGCAAGTATCAACGCGTCGAGGGCCGCGACACCTATCTGCCTACCCCGCCCGCCGACACGCTGACGCTGCTCGACGCCAGCACGTTCCCGCCGAAGGTTGCTTTGCAGGTCGACGTCGAGAACGGCATCCAGGGGCCGCCGCAGGCCGTCGCGATCACGCCCGACGCGAAGCTCGCGCTGGTCGGCGCGCCGACGCGCTACGACACGGCCGCGAAGCAGCTCCTGTTCGACACGTTCCTGCAGGTCGTGAATCTCGATACCGCGCCGCCCGCGATCACGCGCGTCGAGCTGGGCACGCATCCGCAAGGGATCGCGATCGACCGCTCGGGCCGGCTCGCGCTCGTCGCCAACGTCGACGGCAGCGTGTCGATCCTGCGCATCGACGGCACGCAGGTGACGCTCGACGGCAACCTGAAAATCGGCAAGAAGCGGCTGGCCGGGATCAGCTTCACGCACGACGGCAAGCACGCGCTCGTGTCGCTGCGCGACGAACAGGGCATCGCGGTGCTGAACGTCGACGACGGCAAGGTGACCGACAGCGGCACGCGGCTGAGTACGGGCGTCGCGCCTTACACGATCGACGTGTCGAGCGACAACCGCTGGGCCGTCGTCAGCAACGTCGGGCTCGCCGGGCTGCCGGGCTATACCGGCACGCTCGCGGGCGACGCCGATTCGGTCGCGCTGATCGACGTGTCGCGCGTGCCGTTCCGCACGGTTCAGTATTTGACGGTGCCGTCGCTGCCGGAAGGCGTCGCGATTTCGCCGAACGGGAAGTGGATCGCCGTGCAGGCAATGGACGGCTCGAACCTGACGGCCGACAACCCGGGCCGCCACAAGATCGGCAAGGTGCTGCTGTTCGAGATCCGCGACGGACAGGCGGTGAAGGTGAACGAGGTGCCGGGCGGCGAAGCCGCGCAGGGCATCGCGTTTACCGCCGACAGCCGGCACGTGATCGTGCAGTTCAACGTCGAACGGCAGCTTGCGCTGTATGCGGTCGATGGCGGCAAGCTGCGCGATACGGGCAAGCGGATCGCGCTGACGGGCGGGCCGTCTTCGTTGAGGACGTTGCCGCGCTGACGGCTTGGTTCGCGGCTCGTGGCGACGCAACGTATGCGGGCCGTTCGGCCGTGAGCGGCGCGCGTCCCTTCAACTGATGAAGGGGCGGGCGAATCGGCGGCGCGCACGCGAGGATGCGTGCGGAAAGCAGCGCGCGGTACGGCCGCACCGGGTCGCACGACCGCGGTTACGGACGCAGCAGATCGAACCCGCCGAATACCACGACACCGCTGAGCGCGATCATTGCGACGGAGTGCTGGCCGAAGTAAAGAATCGCGGCGGCGAGCCACGTCGTGATGCAGAAGGCGCCGATGCGGGCCATCGTGTGTTCCTCGAAATGCGTAATGAAGTGAATGCGTGCCGCACGGCGTTCGCCGCTCGGGCGGTGAGCGCCGTGCGGTACGCGTGCAAGCGGACGGAAAAGGCGACTCGGGAAGCTGCGAGGGCGTCGGCGGCATACGTTGTATGCCGTGCCCCGAAAGTCCGGGAGTCGGAGCCGGCGGCATCGCGCGGTCGGGCCTGAACGAGGCGTCCGACGTGCGCATCCGGCCGGCGAGCGGCGATTTTACCAGTGCCGTCATGCCGCCAATCTGGCCCTTTCGCGATCAATTGCGATCATCAACGGACAATCCACCCGACCCCGATATTCAAGTTTCGTGTGATGAATGCCGTAAACGGACTGGAAGGCGATTCCCGCCCTGTCACTTCGCTTACCGACACACGGACCGACACGATGCAGATCGATTTCTCCACGACCGCGCGATCCCCGCTCGTTGACAGCGGCGTGGCCGCGAACCCGCCGGCCGCGACGTCGTCCACTGGCGGCGCGACGGATGCCGCGAGCACGACGGGCACAACTGGCACAACGGGCGCCACCGTCGTGACTGGCACGTCGAGCAACCCCGGCACGAAGGATTCGACCGGCGCCACCGGCGCAACGCCCGGCGCATCGAGCGCATCGCCGGAAGACCCGGCGGTCGCCCAGTTGAAGGCGTTGATCGAGCGATTGCAGAAACAGCTCGCGACCTTGGAGCGGCAGATGGCCGCCGCAGCCCAGCGCGCCAAGGACGACCCGGCCGCGGCCGTCGAGCAGCAGTCGCTGAACGCGGAAGCCAGCGCGATTTCGGGCGCGCTCGCGACGGCGATCTCGCAACTTGCCGCGGCGCTCGAGAAATCCGGCGGGTCGCAGTCGGGCGGGCTGGTGTCGACGCAGGCCTGAGCGGCCACGGCGGCGTCGGCCGCACGCATTACAATCGTCAGTTCGTCTCCCTCTCAAGGACGGCTGAACGATGAATGCGGAACTCGACGACGACGAACTCGTTCGCTTCGACGCGCACGGCGGCACGCCGCTGCCGGCAGCCGATGCCGAAGGATGGCTCGACCACGACGGCGCGCGCATCTGGCACGCGTCGTTCGGCCAGGGGCCGGCGGTCGTGCTGCTGCACGGCGGCCTCGGCCATGGCGGCAACTGGGGCAACCAGGTGCCGGCGCTGCTCGCGGCCGGCTACCGCGCGATCGTGATCGACAGCCGCGGCCACGGCCGCAGCACGCGCGACGACCGACCCTATTCGTACGAACGCATGGCATCGGACGTGCTGGCCGTCCTCGATGCGCTGCACGTCGACCGTGCACGCTTCGTCGGCTGGAGCGACGGCGCATGCATCGCGCTCGTGCTGGCCGCCCGCGCACCGGAACGCGCGGCCGGCGTGTTTTTCTTCGCCTGCAACATGGACCCGGGCGGCACGAAGGAAATGGTGCCGAGCCCGCTGATCGACCGCTGTTTCGCGCGGCATCGGAAGGACTATGCGCGACTGTCCGCGACCTCGGACCGGTTCGACGCGTTCGTCGCGGCCGTCAGCGAAATGATGCGCACGCAACCGAATTACACCGCGCAGGATCTCGCGGCGATCGCCGTGCCGGTTGCGATCGTGCAGGGCGAGCACGACGAATTCATCCGGCCCGAGCATGCGGCGTACCTCGCGCGGACGATCCCGGGCGCGACGCTGACGATCCTGCCCGGCGTGAGCCATTTCGCGCCGCTGCAGCGGCCTGCGCGGTTCAACGCGGCGATGCTGGCGTTTCTCGACCGGCTGCCACGGTGATACGCGGGCAGGACGCACGGCCTGCCCGCGAGCGGGCGCGTGCGTCGGCCCGCGTTCAGACCATCGCGTTGTCGGCGCCGGGAATCTCGTGCGCCTTGATCTGCTTGCGCTGCAGCTTGTAGCGCAGCTTCCCGAGCATGCCGTCCTCGTGGCTGACACGCGTGATGGTGCGCACGTACTCGTCGTCCGGCGCGATGGCCTGCGCCCCCATGATCCAGCGCACGCTCTCGCGATAGTCGTACAGCGACTTGTCGTTGACGTCGGCAAGGAAGAACGACAGTGCGGCCATTGCGGCCGGGTGGCCGCCTTCGGCATGCCGGCGCAGTGCGTCGACGTAGCGATGGCGCGACGGATAGTCGTCGATGTCGCCGATGAACATCAGCATGCACTTGAGGCCATCGGTATGCCCCATCTCGTGCGCCTTGCGCGCGGCCTCGACGGCCTCGACCTGCATGCGCGCGCGTTCGGCCCGGTCCGTGCTGGTCTGCCCGATGTGGTAGTACGTATAGCCGAGCCGATACGCGGCCATGTTGCCGCCGGCTTCCATCGACTCGCGGAAGTAGTGGGCGGCGCGGTACGGGTCTGCCTCGACATGCGTGCCGTCCTTGTAGAAGCAACCGAGCAGGTAATCGCACGAATCGCCGCCTGCCTCGTAGCCAAGTTTGCAGACGGCGACGGCATCGGCAGGGCGCCGGTTTTCGTACTCCAGCGCGGTGGCGACCTGGTTCCATGCGAGCGAGCCGGGCTCGTTTACGCGTGCCGCTTCGAGCCATGCATCGCCGCGCGCGTCGTCCTGGGCGAAACCGAACGTGCCGGTACGATGTCCGTAGCCGCGCAGGATCATTGCCGCCGTGCACGCGCGAGCGTCCGATGCACGTTCGATCGCGCGGGTCAGCCAGTCGCCATGCGGATCGAGACTGAGCGCCAGTCGCACGCCGATCGCCATCTTCTGGTCGTTGTCGATCGGCTGGTCGCGTTCCGCTTCCTGCAGGCGGGCGTACGCTTTTTCGTAGTCCTCGCGCATGTAATGGCTGTGCGCGAGCCAGCTCAGCGTTTCCCAACGGTGATACGGATGTAGCGCGGCGTTCGCGCGCGCGAGCGTCACGGTGATCGCGTGGCGCGCATCGTCGTCGTCGTCATCCGCATCGAGCGTATTGCCGGCGTAGTCGTCGCGCCAGATTTCGTGCAGCAGCCGGTCCTTCTCCACCGCATCGAGGTGCGCGCACGCGTCGGACGCGACGAACGCGCGGATGTGGTCGTGCGAGCCGCCCCAGCGCGGCTGCATGTACCAGATGAACGTGCGCATCGGGAAGAACAGCTTCGGGTGGATGTGCAGCGTCGCTTCCATCCAGTACCACTTCTCCTTGCGCAGCTTCTTGCCCTGGACCGGGCCGGGCAGCGCGTCCGGAAATTCCGGCGGGCAGGCGACCGGCACGTCGGGGTTCAGTCCCGAACGCGCGAACATGTGCTGCAGTTCGGTGCGCGTGGCTTCGTCGTCGGCGCCGGCGTTCAACTGCAGTTCGGTGACGGGCCAGCGGCGCTCGCGCACGAGCTGCGCGAGCCACTCGGGTTCGCCGAACGATGACACGCTCGTGAAGATCACCATCGGCGCGCTCCACAACGTCGGCGCGAGCACCAGCGCGCGCAGCGCGGCGACGAGCGTCAGCGTCGCGCACGCATGCGCGCCGATCCAGCCGGCTTCGGTCACCGTTTCGGCCCAGCCGCTGCCGCGGTATTCGTAGGCCCAGTGGTGCCAGTAATGCGCTTCGCAAAGCCACGCGTGCGCGGAGCGCGGGTTCGCGGCCTGCCATGCGCGCAGACGCGCGAGGCCGTCGGCGCCGGCGTCGATACACGGCTGCACGTCGGCCGGCAGCGCGTCGACGTACCGCGCCTCGGCGGTGCGATCGGCGAAGCTGGCGGCGAGTGCGGCATCGAGTTGCGCGTCGAGCGCGGCATAGTCGCCGGCGCGCAGCAGCGCGTCGACGTCGCAAATGGACCAGCGGGACGTCGCGGGCGGAATCAGGTCGGCGCAAGCGGAGGACATGTCGGTATCGGCGGTCATGACGAAACGGGTTGGGGGTCGAAGATGCGGTAGCGCTTCCACGGCAGCGAAAGCCAGTTTCCGGACGGATTGCGCAGGTATTCGCGCACTTCCTGCGTGGCGCGCGACGACGCGGGGCCGTCCTGGCCGCTGCCACGCAGCCACTGCTGGCGTGCCCGCGCATACGCGAGCCCGAAGTCTTCCCAGCTGTCGAAGCTGTCCTGCGCGCGCTGCGCATTGAGCAGCAGCACGATCCACGCGTGCTGTTCGGACGCCCAGCCGAGCAGCGCGATGCAGCGCACGAGAAACGCGGTGCGCGCGCAATCGAACGCGAGTGCGTCGCGCACGCGCCCGACGGCGGCAAGCTGTTCGTAGAAGCCGTCGTGCGAGCGGCCGACGCCGCGAATCCAGCCCGCGAGGATCGACGGCACGCGCTGCACGATTTGCCACTCAGGCAGGTCGACCGGCAGGTCGAGTTCGCGCCGCACCTGGCGCGCGAGCTGTTCGCGCTGCGCGTCGGGCAGCGCATGGACGAGGTCGTCGCAATCGCAGCGCAGCCCGTTGCGGATCAGCAGGATGTCGGCGAGCGCGAGCGCCCAGCGGCGGCGGTTCGGCGGCGCCTGCTCGGCCTGCGCCTGCGCGAGCCTGACGGCCGCGGTTTGGCGCACCGGCACCGTGCTGTCGGCGCCCGCGGCCTGGTCGGCGTCGACTTCGCGCACCATCCGTGCGGCGACCCGGAACGAGCGCCACACGTACCACACGAGCCCCAGCACGGCCGCGCCAAGCAGCAGTTTCAGCATGACGCGCTCCTGTCCGTCGGCGCAGGCAACGCGAACGCCGCGCACAGCGCGGGATCGATCGCGATGCCTTCGATCTCGAATGCGGTCGCGGCGGGCGGCGCGTCGGGTGCGCGCGCGGCCGGCAGCGCATCGACCGGCAACGCATGGCGCGCGGCCGCCGCGACGGCCGGATCGATCTGCCGCAACTGGCCGAGCGCATACGGTGCATTGCGCAGCAGCAGCCATTGCAGCACGGCCGGCGGTTGCTCGAAGTGCTCGATCAGGTGGAAGTTCTCGCTCATCACGCTCAGCAGATGGTCGGACGAGCGCACGTCGGTGACGAAGGTCCACGCGCCGGTGGCCGCACCCGGCGCATCCGGTTCGAACACGAGGCCCATGCCCTCGCAATCGGGATGACGCTCGCCGCGCGGCGCGAGCGCGCGCAGGAACTGGCGGACGTCGTCCGCATAGCGGCGCACCGGATGGCGATTCTGCTTGCCCTTGATCTGGTCGATGCGCAGGCCGTCGCCGCTCGCCTGCAGGCTGATCGTCACGTGCGGCTGGTTGCCCGCGCCGCGCAGCGTGAAGAGGCGCAGCCGGCCGTCCCGTGCGGCTTGCGCGTACTGCTCGCCGTAGCCGCCGCACAGCCGGCGGCGATCCGCGAACTGGCCGAGACAGTGCTGCATGTAGTACGACTCGTACGCGAGTTCCTCGCGCAGCGCCGGATGATCGCCGACGAATTCGAACACGATCCCGTTCGGCGTGCGCAACACCTCGCGCAGCGCGAGGCCGCTGCTCGGCACCCAGCCTTTGTCGCGGCGCGCCTGCATCCGCTGGTGCTCGCGCTCCCACATGTCGAGCGCCATCGCGTAGGTGATGCGTTGCAGTTTCTGCGCGAGTCGCGTGCCGGCGCGCGAGCGCAGGAATTCGACCAGCACGCGTTCGCGGTCGATCAGCAGCATGTGCTCGGGATCGATGAAGTAGAGCGGCGGTGGTTCAGCGGCGGGCGGCAGCGCCACATCGGGCGCCGGGCCGGATGCCGGAGATGCCGATTGCGCGCGGAACCGGCGCACGAGCCACTCGGGCGCCGGCCGGTCGGCGCCGGCAAGCGCGCGGTAATCGGCCAGCGAAGCGAGCGGTTGCGCCTGCTCGAACGCCCCGACGACCCAGCGGAAGAAATGGTTGCCGAGCCACGCGAGGATCTCGGCGGGATCGCCGCGCTCGGCGCTGCGGCGCGCGATGGCCGCCTTGATGTCGGGCGCATTGACGACATCGCGCGGCCGATAGGCCGACGCGGCCACGGTTTCGGTCACGGGCTCACTCTCCGGTCGGGCAGGGCGTGCGCGGACGGTGCGCGCGGGACCCTGGCGGTTCTTCTGGCTCAACGACGAAACGGCGAACGTGCGCGCGCAACAACGCGGCGGCGTCGCGTATTTCGGTTCAGGTCGGTCGGTGCGTGAAAATCACGCGACCACGCGGGAGCCGATGACGCGGGAGCGGGCGATCGGGAAAGGGCGATTCATTGTTTCTCTCAGGATGGGTTTTATTTTTGCTTCCGCGAGTCTACTTCGATCCATGCGGATGAATCAATCGCGCCGCTGGCCGGCACCCGCGGATCTGACAAGACTTATCTCTTTTTCGTCGATTTCCGATATGGCGCCGATCGGTGGCCGGATTCGATGCTGTTGAAACCGGCAGGTTTTCCTGAAAAACGGGCATGCGGCTCCGAGCGGGGCACGGCCCCATCCTGCTTGCCGCGTATCTCATAAGTTTTTCTTTCGGCTCGCGCAACATATCGTCGATTGTTGGCGGCCGGGCGGTAGCGGATAGTCCTGCTTCGACAGGTCGGCCGCCGCGCGCTGCACACGGCGCGACCGGATCAGTTGTCCATGCAACCATTAGAAAAGGAAAGGAACCGCACCCATGCGATTCAACGCGACACGCTTCGCCGCGACCCTGTTCGTCGCCGCATGCGCGACCGCCACGGCCGGTCGCGCGGCCGCCGTCACGCAGGACGCGCTCCACGACACCGTCACGCGCCAGGTCGCGCCGCTGATGAAGCAGTACGCGATCCCCGGCATGGCGATCGGCATCGTCGCCGACGGCAAGCCGTACGTGTTCGACTACGGCGTGATGTCGAGGCAAACCGGCAAGCCGGTGACCGGCGACACGCTGTTCGAGATCGGCTCGGTCAGCAAGACGCTGACCGCGACGCTCGCCGCGGACGCGCAGGAAGCCGGCGAACTGTCGCTCGCGGACCCGGTGGCCAAATATCTGCCCGAGCTGCAGGGCAAGCCGTTCGGCGTTGTGACGCTGCTCCAGCTCGGCACGCACACGCCGGGCGGGACGCCGCTGCAGGTGCCGGACAGCATCCGCGACGACGCGGGCCTGATCCGCTATCTCGACGCGTGGCGGCCCGAGTATGCGCCGGGCACGCACCGCACGTATTCGAACGTCGCGATCGGCATGCTCGGCTGGCTCACCGCGAAGGCGACGCACCAGGATTTCGCGACGCTGATGGCGCAGCGGCTCTTTGCCGCGCTCGGGATGACGCACACGTACATCGACGTGCCCGCCGCGCGCATGGCGGACTATGCGCAGGGCTACACGAAGGACGGCAAGCCGGTGCGGATGACGGAAGGCATGCTGTGGCAGCCGGCGTACGGCGTGCGGACCACGGCGGCCGACCTGCTGCGCTTCGTGCAGGCGAACATGGAGATGATCCCGACGGCGCCGCGCCTGCGGCGCGCGATCGAACGCACGCACACCGGCTATTTCGGCGCGGGGCCGCTCACGCAGGATCTGATCTGGGAACAGTATCCATACCCGGTCGCACTGCCGACGCTGCTCGCGGGCAACGCGCCGAAGATGCTGTTCGATGCGGTGCCGGCGAGCGCGATCCAGCCGCCGCTCGCGCCGAACCCCGCGACCTGGATCAACAAGACGGGGTCGACCGGCGGCTTCAGCACGTACGTCGCGTTCGTTCCCGCGAAGCGGATCGGAATCGTGATGCTCGCGAACGGCAATGTGCCGATCGAGGATCGCGTGAAGGTCGCGTACCGGATTCTCGGGTCGCTCGGCGACGCCGACGCGCGGTAACGTTGGCACGCGCGTGTCCGAGCACCGGAGAGCTGGAGCCGCGTGGCCAGCGGCACGCGATCACGGCCGACGGCTGCACGCTGGTCGAAGAAGGATTCGTCTGACACGGCCGATCATCCCGCCGCGCGCAAAACTGTTTTAGTGATTCACGCCTTCCGCCGCCGGCGCCGGCCATCGATACTGCGACGCACGACATCTCGCGGGACGTGCGCCGCATGGCCCGTCTCGCTCCCCGGAGCAACGGATGAAAGGCATCAGGATCTTCGTGACGGGCGCGACCGGCTACATCGGCGGGTCGATAGCCGCGCGGCTCGTCGCGGCCGGGCACGTCGTCACCGGGCTGGTGCGCGACGGCCGCCACGCCGCGAAGCTCGCGGCAGCGGGCATCAAGCCGGTCGTCGGCACGCTCGACGACACGGCGCTGCTGCATGCGTTCGCGTGCGACGCGGACTGCGTCGTCAACGCGGCGAGCAGCGATCACCGCGCGGCCGTCGAAACGATCGTCGCGGCGCTGAGCGGCTCGGGCAAGACGTTCCTGCACACGAGCGGCACGAGCGTGATCGCGGACGATGCGCAGGGCGCGCACGGCGACGCGATCGTATTCGACGAAACGACGCCGATCGTCAACCCCGCGAAGGCCGAGCGCCGCGCGATCGACCGGTTCGTGATGTCGGCCGCGACCCTCGGCATCCGCTCGGCCGTGATCTGCAACAGCATGATCTACGGCGACGGCCTCGGGCTGCGTCGCGACAGCGCGCAATTGCCGCTGCTCGCGGCCGTCGCGCGCGACGCCGGCGCGGTGCGCGTGATCGGCAAGGGGCTGAACCGCTGGTCGAACGTGCACGTCGACGATGTCGCCGATCTCTATCTGCGCGCGGTCCATGCCGCGCCGCCCGGTGCGTTCTACTTCGCCGAAAACGGCGAAGCGTCGTTCGCGCAAATCGGTCGTGCGCTCGCCGCGCGGCTCGGTCTGCGGTCGGTCGTCGAATGGGACATCGCCGATGCCGCGCAGGCGCTCGGGCACTCGCGCGCGCATTTCTCGCTCGCGTCGAACAGCCGCGTGAAGGCGCTGCGGGCGCGACAGGAACTCGGATGGGCGCCGCGGCACGGCGCGATGCTGGACTGGATTCGCGACGAGATGCCCATCGCCGCCTGACGCCGCCGCATCGCGTCGCCTGACGAAGGCGCGTCGACCTGCGCGTGTTCGCGGGTCGGACCGCCCGCGTCATACCCGCCTATTCGGACAATATTCGCCGCGAATTATTGAATCGAAATCAACTGTGATTCGCGTGCGCACCCGCTTATCAAACGGGCGCGGCGGCACTATCGTGACGATTCCTGACACCGCTGACGATTGCCGACCATGAAGACGACCCTCGACGAGATGCTCGCGTTCGTGACCATCGCCGATACCGGTTCGTTGACGGGGGCGGCCGACAAACTGCACCAGCCGACCTCGGTGATGAGCCGGATCCTGCGACGCCTCGAGGAAAAGCTCGACACCACGCTGATCCGCCGCACGACGCGCCGCCTCGAAGTGACCCAGGAGGGCACGCTTTTCCTCGACTACGCGCGCGACATCATCGCATCGGTCGAATTCGCCGAGGAACAGATCGCCAGCCAGCGCGAGACGCCGGCCGGGCGGCTGCGGATCAATGCGGCGATGCCGTTCATGCAGCATGTGATCGCGCCGATGATGCCCGGCTTTCGCGACGCGTATCCGGCGATCGCGGCCGAACTTCATACGAGCGACGAAATCATCGACCTGCTCGAACAGCGCGCCGACGTCGCGATCCGGATCGGCGAGCTGCGCGATTCGACGCTGCACGCCCGCAAGCTCGGCAGCAGCCGACTGCGCATTCTGGCGAGCCCTGCCTATCTGGAGAAAGCGGGCGTACCGACGAGCGTTGCCGATCTCGCGAACCACACGCTGCTCGGATTCGTGCAGCCGGAAACGCTGAACCACTGGCCGCTGCGTACCGCGGACGGCGACGTGTACCGCATTCATCCGGCGCTGCAGGCGTCGAGCGGCGAGACGCTGCTGACGCTCGCGCTCAATGGCGCGGGCATCGTCTGCCTCGCCGACTATATGACGGGCACGTATCGCCGCGATGGCAGCCTCGTCGAACTGCTCGTCGACGACACGGTCGAGTTCCGCCAGCCGATTCATGCGGTGTTCTATCGCAATGCGACGCTGTCGTCGCGCGTCGTCAGCTTTCTCGACTATGTGGGCGCGCAGTTGAAGGAACGCGGCGACATCGACTGATGTCGATGCCGCACGCGCGCGTTCGCGCCACGTAAAAGGGCGACGGGTTCGAATGACATCGAACCCGTCGCCCTTTGCGCATCGGTCGAACCCGCCCCGCGTTTACTGTCCCAGCGCGCTCATCAGCCTGACCCGGCTCAGCGTTTCCTCGGTGCGTGCCTGCGCGAGCGAATCCTCGGCCGCGAGCAGCGCACGCTGCACTTCCAGCGTGTCGATGAACGCCGATTCGCCGCTGCGCCACGACCGGTTGATCTGCGTGTACGCACCACGCGCATTCGACACAGCGCGCTCGAGGCGCTCGGTCCGGCCGTGATTTCGGGCGACCGCGGCCACCGATGTCTCGACGTCGGCGACGGCCGTCAGCACCGCCGTGCGATAGGCGGCGAGCGCCTGATCGGCCTGCGCGCGGCGCAGCGCGACGACGCTGCGCCGCCGTCCGCCGTCGAACAGCGGCGCGCTTGCGCCGGCGCCGGCCATCCATGCGAGCGAACGCGCGAGCGATGCGCCCGAGAAGCCGTCGATCGCCGCGCCGATCACGCCGATCAGTTGCAGGTGCGGCTTCAGGTCGGCCTCGGCCACGCCGATGCGGGCATAGGCCGCGACGACGCGTGCCTCGGCCGCGCGCACGTCGGGCCGCCGGCGCAGCAGATCGGCCGGCGTGCCGATGCCCGGCGCGGCGGCGGTCCAAACCGGCTCGGCCACGGGCGGGTCGAGCCGCGCATAGACATCCTGGGGCGTCGACGCGGTGATGATCGACAGCCGATGGATCGCGGCCTGCCGCTGCAGTTGCAGCGCGGGCAGCTCGGCCAGCGTCGTTTCCGTCTGCGCGGCGGCACGGTCGACGTCGGCGACCGGCACGACGCCCGCGTCGAACAGGCGCCGTGTCGATTCCTCGGTGCTGCGCTGGCTCAACCCGTTGGCCTCGACCAGCGCGAGCCGCTGTTCGAGGCCGCGCACCGTCACGTAGGTGCGCACGGTTTCGTCGATCGTCGCGATCCGCACGGCCGCCGCGTCGTTCTGCGCCGACGCAATCTCCGCGTCGGCCGCCGACACCCCCTGGCGGATGCGGCCGAAGATGTCGATTTCCCACGCGAGGCTCGCATTCAGGTCGAACGCGTTGCCGATCGTCGGCGTGTCGGTGGGGAACGCCTGCGAGGCGGACAACCGTTGACGGCTGGCACCGGCATTCAGGTCGACGGACGGGAACCCTTGCGACGCCGCGCCGATGCGCACCGCGCGGGCCGCGTCGATGCGTGCGACGGCCGCCTGCAGATCGAGGTTGTTCGCGAGTGCCGTGTCGACCAGCCGGTCGAGGATCGGATCGCGGAAGCCATGCCACCATGCAGCGGTGTCGGCGGCCGGGCCGCCGGCCGCGAGATCCGCGTTCGCATAGGTTGCGGCCAGCGGCGGCGCGACGGTGGCGACCGGCGCGCTCGTGCACGCGGTCAGGACGGCCGCAGCGGACAGCGCGGCCACGAGTCGAACGAACTTCATTGCACCCCCTCCGTCGCGACGGCCGCGACAGCGGTCTGGCGCATCGCGAGCCGGCGAACCATCACATAGAACACGGGCGTGAACAGCAGCCCGAAAAACGTCACGCCGATCATCCCGAAGAACACCGCCGCGCCGACCGCCTGGCGCATTTCCGCGCCCGCGCCTTCGGAGATCACGAGCGGCAGCACGCCGAGAATGAACGCGAGCGACGTCATCACGATCGGGCGCAGCCGCTGCACGCACGCGTCGACGACGGCGTCGACGAGCTCGGCGCCGTCGGCCTCCAGCTGCCTTGCGACCTCGACGATCAGGATCGCGTTCTTTGCGGCGAGCCCGACCAGCACGATGAAGCCGATCTGCGTGAGGATGTTCACGTCCTGGCCGAGCGCGCGCACGCCGAGCGAGGCGGCGAGCAGGCACATCGGCACGATCAGCAGGATCGATACCGGCAGGCTCCAGCTGCCGTACTGCGCGGCGAGCACCAGATAGACGAGCAGCACGCACAGCGGGAACACGAGCAGCCCCGTGTTGCCGGCCGTGGTCTGCTGATACGACAGATCGGTCCACTCGAACGAGATGCCGGGCGGCAGTACCTGTTTCGCGAGCGTTTCCATCGTCGCGATCGCGAAACCCGAGCCGAGGCCCGGTGCGGTATCGCCGTTGATTTCGGTGGCCGGATACAGGTTGTAGCGCGGCGCGCGATCGACGCCGAGCATGTCGTCGATGCGCGTCACGCTGCCGATCGGCACCATCTCGCCGTTGCGGTTGCGCACCTTCAGCCGCGCGAGGTCCGACGCGCCGACGCGGAACGGCAGGTCCGCCTGCGCGGTCACGCGATAGGTGCGCCCGACGATGGTGAAGTCGTTGATATAGGTCGAACCGAAATACGTCTCGACCGCATCGTTGATCGCCTGGCTCGGCACGCCGAGCATCTCGGCCTTCTCGCGGTCGAGTTCGACGTGCACCTGCGGGCTCGTCGCGGAGTAGGGCGTGTAGACGCCGACCATGCCGGGCGTGCGGTTGGCGGCCGCGACGAGATCCTGCGTCGCCTTCGCGAGCGCGGCGGTGCCGAGGCCGTTGCGGTCTTCTAGCCGCATCGCGAAGCCCCCCGTGCTGCCGAGGCCCTGCACCGGCGGCGGCATCGCGACGACGATCGACGCTTCGGTGATGGTCGCGAGCCGCTTGCGCATCTCGGCGGCGATCGTGTCGATCGTCAGGCCGCGCGCCTTGCGTTCCGGCCAGGGCTGGAACACCGGGAACAGGCCGGCGCTGTTCGCCGAGTTCGTGCCGGTCGCCGCGTTGACGCCGGAGAAGACCGGCACGCGCGCGACACCGGGCACCGACAGCGCGATGTTCTCGATCTTGCGCGCGACGGCGCTCGTGCGCTCGAGCGTCGCGCCGTCGGGCATCCGCACGAGCACGACGAGGTAGCCGCGATCCTGCGCGGGAATGAAGCCCTTCGGGCTCGACACGAGCAGGTAGCCGGTCGCGGCGATCAGCACCACGTACAGCGCGGCCATCGCGGGGATGATCCGGACGATTTTCCGGACCAGCCGGCCATACGCATCGGACAGGCGCTGGAACAGGCGGTTGAACGCGTTCGCGAAGCGCCGCGCGACGCGCATCGCCGGCGCGAACGGCGCGGCCAGGCGCGAGGTTGGCGCGGCGGCGTCAGGGTCGCCGGCGTGCGCTTTCAGCATCATCGCGGACAGCGCGGGCGCGAGCGTCACCGACGTGAAGAACGAGATCGCGGTCGACACGGCGATCGTCACGCCGAACTGGCGGAAGAACTGGCCCGAGATGCCGGGAATGAACGAGGTCGGCACGAACACCGCGCACAGCACGAGCGTGATCGCGAACAGCGCGCCGCCGACTTCCTTCATCGTCAGCAGCGTCGCGTCGCGTGGCCCGGCGCCGGCCGACAGGTGCCGCTCGACGTTCTCGACCACGACGATCGCGTTGTCGACGACGATCCCGACCGCGAGCACGAGGCCGAACAGCGTCAGGTTGTTGATCGAGTAGCCGAGCACGGCCATCGCCGCGAACGTGCCGACGAGCGACACCGGAATCGACAGGATCGGAATGATCGACGGCCGCCAGCCTTGCAGGAACAGCAGCACGACGAACACGACGAGTACGACGGCTTCGTAGATCGTCTTGACGAGTTCGTGGATGCTGTCGCCGATGAACGCGGTCGGGTTGTAGCCGATGTTGTAGACGATGCCCTTCGGGAAGTCCCTGGACAGTTCGGCCATCTTCTTCTCGACCGCGGCCATCGTCGCGACCGCATTCGCGCCGGGTTGCTGCAGCACCTGCAGCGCGATCGTCGGATGGCGCAGCATGTAGCTGTCGGTCGCATACGCGAGTGCGCCGACCTCGACGCGCGTGACGTCCTTCAGCCGGACGAGCCTGCCGTCCGTGCCCTGCTTGACGACGATGTCGCTGAAATCCTCGGGGCGCTTGAGCCGCCCTTCGAAGATCAGGTTCGGCTGGAACGCCTGGTTCGTGATCGGCGCCTGCGCGACCACGCCGCCCGCGAGCTGCGTGTTCTGCGAACGTACCGCGGCGATCAGATCGGCCGGGCTCAGGCCGAACGACGCGACGCGCTCGGGGTCGAGCCAGATGCGCATCGAATATTCGCGCGCGCCGAGCGCGTTGATGTCGCCGACGCCTTCGATCCGCTTGAGCACGTCCGCGACGTTGCGGATCGCGTAGTTCGATACGTACAGCGGATCGTAGCGCTGGTCGGGCGAGTACAGGAAGATCGTGCCGAGCTGCGTCGGCGACGACTTGCGGACCGACACGCCGCTGCGCTGCACGGGCTCGGGCAGGCGCGGCGTCGCGAGCGCGACGCGGTTCTGCACGAGCACCTGCGCCTTGTCGACGTCGGTGCCGGGCTTGAACGTCACGGTGATGTTCAGGCTGCCGTCCGACGTCGCCTGGCTGTACATGTACAGCATGTCTTCCACGCCGTTCACTTCCAGTTCGATCGGCGTCGACACCGTTTGCGAGACCGTTTCCGCGGAGGCGCCCGGGTAGGTCGCCTGGATCACGACGGTCGGCGGCGCGATGTCCGGATACTCGGACACCGCGAGCGAGAAATAGGCCAGCGCGCCGACGATCGTCAGCACGATCGACAGGACGATCGCGAGCACCGGCTGCTGGACGGACAGGCGGCCGAGATTCATTGCGCGCTCCCGGTCGTGCCGCTCGCCGCGTGGGCCACCGTGGCCGCGTCGATCGCGCGCGGCACGGCCTGGACCTTGTCGCCGGCCTGCACGCGCTGGAAGCCGTCGACGATCACGCGATCGCCCGCGTTCAGCCCCGCGTCGATTTCGCGCAGGTTGCCGTACAGGCGGCCGGGCGTCACCGGGCGGACCGCGACGGCGCCGTTCGCGTCGACGAAGTACAGCACGCGGCGCGTCGCATCGGTCGCGACGGCCGTATCCGGCACGAGCAGCGCGGGGTGCGCGACGCGGCTCGACAGATACACGCGGCCGAACTGGCCGGGGCTCAGGCGCCGGTCCGGATTCGCGACGCGCGCGCGCTGGCGCAGCGTGCCGGTCGAGTCGTCGAGGCGGTTGTCGACGAAATCCATCGTCCCCGTCAGCGACGGCTGCGCGTCGCCGGGCAGCGCGATCGCGACCTGCCGCGACGACGCGTTGCCGCCGCTTTTCCGCGCTTCGCGCGTATAGCGCAGGTAGCTTTCCTCGTCGACGTCGAAGTAGATGTCGATCGGGTCTTGCGACACGATCGTCGTCAGCACGGTCGCATCGCTGTCGCCGCCTTTCACGAGATTGCCCTCGCTCACGCGCTTGCGGCTGATGCGGCCGGACATCGGTGCGACGATGCGCGTGAACGACAGGTCGAGCCGCGCGCGTTCGAGTGCGCCTTGCGCGCTCGTCACTTCGGCCTGTGCGCTTTGCACGGCTTGCCTGCGCTGGTCGTAGAGACTCTGCGCGATCGTATCGGTCTTGATCAGGACGCTCGCGCGCTCGAAATCCTGCCGGCTCAGCTTCAGTTGCGACTGCGCGCGCTCGAGCGCACCCTGCGCGGCCGTGACGGCCGCCTGGTACGGGCGCGGGTCGATGACGAACAGCAGGTCGCCCTTGCGGACGACCGCGCCGTCCTGGAACGCGACCTTGTCGAGATAGCCGCTCACGCGCGGGCGCACGTCGACGGTGTCGACCGCTTCGAAGCGGCCGGTGTAGACGTCGACGTCGTGGACGTCGCGCACGACGGGCGTGCTGACGATCACGCTCGGCGTCGCGGGCGGCGCCTTGTCGTCCGACTGGCAGCCGGACAACGCGAACAGCGCGGCCAGCGGAACGGCGGCCAGCACGGCCGGTCGCGCGAGGCGCTTCAATCCTGGATATCGGTTCATATGCGTGCGAAATGTCGAGTGAGGCGCGTGGCGCCGGACGGTCCGAAGTATCGTGTGCGGCGCGCGGCGGATAAACCGATGAAGCGGCATAAGAACTTGTACTGCGCAGTCACGAATCGCAGCCCGCAACGGCGACGCGCGAGCGGTTTCGCGGCGCAGCGGAAGGGAACGGAAATGCAGCGACGACGCGCGGCCCGAATGCCTGTTCAGGCGATTCGGGCCGGCCATGCGGAGGGGACGGACGAGCGGGTGCGCGTATCGAAAGGCGTGCTCTCGTGCGCGCCGACGTGACTCAATGACCGCGATAGATCGAGTCGCGGCTGTTGATCATCATCGCGCGGCCGGATTCGCTGCTGGTGCGGGGTTCGCTGCCGTAGCCGGTTTCACCGTTGAGCGGGGCGGCGTGCGGCGCTGCCTGCGCGACGGCGTTTTCGCGCACGCGCTTTTCGGCGGCAACGATCGCGGCCGGATACTGGTTGTGATCCAGCGCCGGCGTGTAGCCGACGGCCGCGAGGCGGGCCATCTCGGCCTTCACTTCGGCACGGGTCAGTTGATGGTCGGCCGGTTGCGCGAACGACAGCGCCGGGGCGGAAAAGATCAGGGCGGCGAGGGTGGAGGAAACGAGCGTTTTCATCATGGGTACCTGTGTGGTTGAGTGAGCCGCAACCAACGTCGACCGCGTCGATGTCGTTGCGAGTGCACCCAATATAGGTATCGCGGCGGCCGGGAAAAATGGCCGCCCGGCCAAATCATTTTTGATCCTGAGTCATGAATCGAACGTCAATTCGGTCGGCAGCCTTGCCGGTCGGGCCGTTCGCCCGAACAGCGCGCCGCAGCCGCGGATCGAAACAGGCCGCCAATCGCCCCGTCAGACCTCGCGGGACTCAACTGTGTCGAATTCCGTCTTGGACAGACTTAACCCGCGTGCCTAGACTGAACTCGCTTTCCATCTTTCCCTGGAGAAAATCGTGAGTCTCAAAGACAAGCTGCCCGGCAACAAGATCCTCGGTTTCGGTACCGCCCCGCTCGGCAACATGTTCCGCAACATCCCCGACGCGGAAGCCGCGGCCACCGTCGAAGCCGCGTGGCAACACGGCATCCGTTATTTCGATTCGGCCCCGTTCTACGGCGCCGGCCTCGCCGAAATCCGCCTCGGCGATGCGCTGGCAAACCATCCGCGTGACGAATACGTGCTGAGCACGAAGGTCGGCCGCCTGATCCTCGACGAAATCGAAGACGTATCGGCGCGCGATCTCGGCGAGAAGGGCGGCCTGTTCGAACACGGCCGGCCGAACCGCATCGTCAACGACTATTCGGCCGACGCGACGCTGCGCTCGATCGAGGACAGCCTGAAGCGCCTGCGCACCGACCGCCTCGACATCGTGTGGGTGCACGACATCGCGCAGGACTTCTACGGCGACGAATGGCTCGCGCAATTCGAAGTGGCGCGCAAGGGCGCATTCCGTGTGCTGAGTAAGCTGCGCGAAGAAGGCGTGATCAACGCATGGGGTCTCGGCGTGAACCGCGTCGAACCGATCGAACTGGTGCTCGACCTTGCCGAACCGCAACCGGACGGCATGCTGCTGGCCGGCCGCTACACGCTGCTCGATCACGAGCGCGCGCTGCAACGCGTGATGCCGGCGGCGGCCGCGCAGAACGTCGGGATCGTCGTCGGCGGCCCGTACAGCTCGGGCGTGCTCGCGGGCGGCACGCATTTCGAATACCAGAAGGCTTCGCCGGACATCCTCGCGAAGGTCGACCGGATCAAGGCGATCGCCGCGCGTTACGACGTGCCGATCAAGGCCGCCGCGCTGCAGTTCTCGATGTCGCATCCGGCCACCGTCGCGGTGATTCCGGGCGCGAGCCGTCCGGAGCGGATCGCGGAAGACCAGGCGGCGCTGAACGTGGCGATTCCGGCCGATTTCTGGCGCGAGATGCGCGAACAAGGTCTGATCGCGGCCGATGCGCCGCTGCCGACCGAGCGTTGATCCCGTAAGGTGACGACATGGCACAGGCAAATGCAGGTATCGAGATCGCGGCGTCGGCCGACACGGTCTGGCAACTGATCGGCGGCTTCGGGTCGCTGCCCGACTGGCTGCCGTACATTCCGGCCAGCGAACTGAGCGAAGGCGGGCGCGTGCGGCGTCTCGCGAATCCGGCAGGTGACGCGATCGTCGAGCGGCTGGTTGCATTCGACGAAGCGGAGCGCAGCTATACGTATGCGATCCTCGACGCGCCGTTTCCGGTCGTCAACTATCGCTCCACGCTGCGCGTGCGCGAGCACGGCCCGAACGCGTCGACAGTCGAGTGGTTGGGCACGTTCACGCCGCACGGCGCGACCGACGAGGAAGCCGTCCGGCTGTTTCGCGGGATCTACGAAGACGGCCTCGCGGAGTTGGCGAAGCGCTTTATGTCGGCTTGACGGCGGCACGTTGCATTCAGTGAGCAGGAGCCTGGCGATACCGGGCTCCGTCAGTGCCTTCGTCGCAGGTTTCGGCCTGCGGCGAAGGCGTTGACGCATCCGTGGTGCGCGCGATGTGCGAGAAAGATCAGGGTGGCGAAGCAATCGACGCACGCGCCTTCATCGATTCATTTCCCGACTGTCGCGAGGACCTCCTCGCCGGTCAGGATCTCGCGAAAGATACCGACCAGCGGCCGCAGGTTGACCTTGTGCCACGCGGCCCACAGCGGCGTGCGGTAGCTGAACCACGGGAGCTCGCGCAGCACGACGCCTTCCGGCACCTGGTGACGCAGGCTCTGCTGGATCATCGTCACGCCGAGCCCCGCGGCCACGAGGCCGAGCGCCGCGAGCGGCTCGGTCGCTTCCACCGAAATGTCCGGCGAGAAACCGGCCTTCGCGCAGGCCGCGACGAACGCGCCGTGACGCGGCGCACTGTCCTGCTGCGTGACGCCGATCCACGCCTGCGCGGCGAGATCGTCGGCGACGAGCGTCTTTTTCTTCGCGAGCGGATGCCCGTCGGGCATCGCGAGCAGCATCGGATCGTCCAGCACCTTCGTCGATTCGAGTTCGGGATCGTCCGGCGCGGGCGGCTCGGTGACGAGCGCGATGTCGAGGCTGCGCTCGCGCAAGCCTTCGAGCTGCGCGGCCGATTGATAGTTGTACAAAGCGATATGAACGGACGGGCGCCCGGCGCGCAGCGTTTTCAGCGCGCGCGGCAGCACGCCTGAGTGCGTGGCCGTTTCGAGGTAGCCGATGCACAGGCCGCCTTCGTCGCCGCGACCGAGCCGGCGCGCGAGCGATTCGAGCCGGTTCGCGTGGCGCAGGAACGCGTGCGCTTCGCTGAGGAACGTGCGCCCGTCGCGCGTCAGGCGAATGCGCTGCTGGCTGCGTTCGAACAGCGTGAGGCCGAGCTTTTCCTCGAGCTGCGCGATCTGGCGGCTGAGCGGCGATTGCGAAATATGCAGGCGTTCGGCGGCGCGGCCGACGTGTTCCTCTTCCGCGACCGCGATGAAGTACTGAAGCTGGCGGATGTCGAGCATGTCAGACCTTATTGGACTCAAGATTGAGGGATTATGTCCCAAAAGGACTTACCCGTGCAACCTGGAGACGGCGCGACGCCAACCGAACCGAACCCGTATTCGCCGTCAATTCCCGTACATGTCGAAGTCGAAGTATTTCGACTGGATCTGGTTGTACGTGCCGTCGCTGCGAATCTGCGCGATGGCGCGATTGAGTGCGTCGCGCAGGTCGGTGTCGGCCTTGCGCACGCCGGCCGCGTCGCCGTTGCCCATGATCTTCGCGTCGTACACCACGCCGCCCGCGAACGAGAAGCCCTTGCCGCGCGGCGTCGCCAGGAACCCGAGCTGGCCTTGCACGGCATCCATCAGCACGCCGTCGACGCGCCCGGTGACGAGATCCGCATACGCCTGGTCGTAGCTCGGGTACGGCACGACCTCGACCTTCGCGGCCGCCCACTTCTCGCGCGCATAGGTTTCCTGGATCGTGCCCTGTTCGACCGCGACGCGCTTGCCGGCGAGCTTCGCCGCATCCGGCAGCAGCCCTGACCCGGTACGCGCGATCAACCGCGTCTGGTTGCGGTACAGGCGATCGGTGAAGTCGATCTGCTGGCGCCGCTGCTCGGTCGCGGCCATCGACGACAGGATCACGTCGAACTTGCGCGCCTGCAGCCCCGGAATCAGCCCGTCGAAACTGCTCGACACCCACACGCATTTCGCCTTCAGCTTCGCGCACAGCGCATTGCCGAGATCGATGTCGAAACCCTTCACGCTGCCGTCGGTCGCGGTCGACTCGAACGGCGGGTAGGTCGGATCGACGCCGATGCGGATGGTCGTCCATTCCTTCGCCGACGCCAGCGACGCGAAGGCCATCGCGGCGGCGGAAAGGAGAATCGTGAGGCGCGTCTTCATGGTCAGGCTCCGTTCGTGTGGGGAAGAGTGGGCGGGCGCGTCAGCTCGGAAATTCGCCGCGCTGAAAATCGTTCGACAGGTCGAGCGCGTCGGCCATCTCGCCGACGGTGACGGGCTTGATCGGCGCGCGGATCCGGTAGTGACCGACGTCGCCGACGCTGCGCTGCTGCACGTCGGCGATCAGTTCGCCGACCGTCGTGCCGCACCAGCGTCCCTGGCACGGGCCCATCCCGCAGCGCGTCAACGCCTTCATCTGGTTCGGCCCCTGGCAGCCGCGCGCCGCGAGCTCGCGGATTTCGCCGGCCGTGACTTCCTCGCAGCGGCACACGATCGTGTCGTCGTCGGGGCGGCGCAGCGCGGCGGGCGGCGTGTATAGCGCGTCGAGCAGCGGGCGCACCGCGAGATGGCGGCGCAACGCGTGCAGCACCGGGCGTTCGCGTGCGGCCTGGCGTTGCACGTCGAGTGCGCCGAGTCGCGCGGCGATGTCGAGTGCCGACACTTCGCCGGCGAGCGCCGCCACCCGAGCGCCGCCGATGCCCGCGCCGTCGCCCGCGATCCACACGTGCGGCACGCTGCTGCGGCCGCGCGCGTCGCACCGCGGACGCCAGCATGCCGACGATTCTTCCCATGCGTGCGCACAGCCGAGCGAGCGCGCGAGCTGCGTCGACGGAATGACGCCCTGATGCAGCAGCACGAGCGACGTGTCGAGCGTTTGCACGACGCCCTGCGCGTCGCGAAAGCGGATGCGTTCGGCGCGGTCGTTGCCGTCGATGCGGATATCGGTCGCGCCGCGATACACGGGAATCCCGGCATCGCGCACCGCGCGCAGCATGCGCCAGCCCTTGAGCAGATAGTCGGCGCCGCGCAGCGCCGGCAGCGCATGCGGGAGCGCGCGTCGCCACGCGTCGCGCGGCGTCGTGTCGACCAGCGCGCGCACGCGCCGGCCGGCATTCAGCAATTGCGCGGCGAACAACCACAGCAGCGGGCCGCTCCCCGCGAGCACGGCGTCGGCCGATGGTGCGAGGCCCGACGCTTTCAGCAGCGTCTGCGCGGCGCCGACGCCCATCACGCCGGGCAACGTCCAGCCCGGCACCGGCCACGGCCGCTCCTGCGCGCCGGTCGCGATCAACACCGCACGTGCGCCGATTTCGAGCGTGCCGCGCGACGGGCCGCTTTGCGTGAGCATCGCGACGGGTTCCGGCTCGAACGCGATTTGCCACACGACGCTGCGCGGCAGGTAATGCGCGCCGCTTGCGAGCAGGCCGTCGACGAGCGGGCGGCCCGCCGTGTAGTCGGCGCCGAGCCATTGCGCGAGCGGCGCCGGCGCATCGGCTACGTTCCGATAGATCTGGCCGCCGGGCGCCGGGCCTTCGTCCGCGACGACGACCGACAAGCCGGTCGCACGCGCGGCGGTCGCCGCCGCCATGCCGGCCGGCCCGGCGCCGACGATCAGCAGGTCGCACTGGCGGCGCGTCATGCGAGCCTCGCCTTGCCGTGCATCGTACGCACTTGCATGCCGTCGGCGACGGGCGTCATGCAGCCTTGCACGTTCGGCACGCCGTCGACGTCGACGAGGCAGTCGAAGCACACGCCCATCATGCAGAACGGGCCGCGCGGCGCGCCGCTCACCGCGCTCGTGCGGCACGCGGCCGAACCGGCGGCGAGCATCGCGGCCGCGACGCTGTAGTGCGCGGGCACGTCGTGCGGCGTGCCGTCGATATGGATGCGCACGCGTTCGAGCGTCGCGGCGGCGGGAACGAGGGATTCAAACATGCCGGGCTTCCGTGGGCGCGGCGAAGCGCGCGGTGGTAAAGGCGGACAGGTCGGCCGGCGCGGCGCCGCCGGCGATCCACGGCGCGACGAGATCGGCGTGCGTTGCAGCGAGCGTCACGCCGCTGTGGCAGATCGCGATGAACGCGCCGGGATACGTGGCCGACGCCTCGTAGACGGGCAGGCCGTCGGGCGTCATGATGCGCAGCGCACCCCATGCGCGCACGATGCGTGCATGGGCCAGCGCCGGGAATGAAGTGCGCGCGCGGCGCGCGATGTCGACCATGGCGGGCCGCGTCTGCCCGTCGTCGAAGCCGACGTCTTCGGCCGAGTCGCCGAGCAACACCGACCCTTCCGATGTCTGGCGGACGACGAGCGTCGGATAGTCGAGAAACGGCGCGAGGCGCTCGGTGACCATGATCTGGCCGCGCAACGGCGAGATCGGTGCGCGCAGGTCGACCATCGGCGCGAGCCGCGCGTTGTCGAGGCCGGCCGCGAGCACCACGCGCCCGGCTTCGAGTTGCGTGTCGCGCGTGTCGATCTCGAAGCGCCCGGCGCGCGGGCGGATCTCGGCGACTTCGCTGCGCGGCAGATAGACGCCGCCGCACTGCTGGAACGCGTGCAGCATCGCGCGCAATGTGTAGAGCGGATTCGCGTGACCGTCGTTCGGCGACCACAGCGCGCCGGCCAGCGATGGCGACGCCGCGGGAATGAGCCGCCGCAGCGCGGCGGGATCGAGCACCTCGTACGACAGCGCGGCGTCCTGCCGGTGCAGCGATTCGAGCAGCTCGGTCGCGCCGTCGAGCTCCGCGCGATGCTCGAACAGCTCGACGCCGCCCGGGCGTTCGAACGCGCAGTCCACGCCCGTTTCGCGCTGCAACTGCGCGGCGAATGCGCGCCAGCGCGCCGACGATTCGCACGACCAGCGCGCATACGGCAGGCAGCGGCCGCCTTTGCCCTGCACCCACACGAGCCCGAAATTGCCGCGCGCCGCGCGAAACGCGATGTCGTCGCCGTCGCACACCGCGACGCGCTGGCCGAGACGCGCGATGCCCCACGCGATGGCCATGCCGACGAGACCGCCGCCGGCCACGACGACATCGAAACGGCGCACGGTCATGCGCGGCTCCGGTGTCGCGGGTGAGGCAGTTGCGTGTTATATCCCATGGCGGCGCGGCTCCTTGCATTCAGTACGTTGCGGAACCGATGTTCGGACAGGCAAAATGGGCTGTCCAATACAGCTTGATCAACGACCCATAATCCAGTGTTATGACCACGCCTTCGCTCAGGATTCGCCAGATCGAAGCGTTTCGCGCGGTGATGCAGCGCCATACCGTCACGCGCGCGGCACGTGATCTCCATATCTCGCAGCCGGCCGTGAGCCGGCTGATCGCCGATCTCGAGGCGCGGATCGGCTTCGTGCTGTTCGAGCGGCAGCAGGGTCGCTTCACGCCGACCGCGCAGGCGCGCGTGCTGTACGAGGAGGTCGAACGCGCGTTCGTCGGCCTCGACCGCGTCGCGCAGGCCGCCGAGCAGATCCGCGCGATGCGGCGCGGCACGCTGCGCGTGGCCGGTTCGCCCGCCGTCGCGCTCGACCTGCTGCCGGAACTCGTCACGCGCTTCTCGCACGCGCATCCGGGCGTCGACATCACGCTGCTCGCGCATAGTGCGTCCACCGTCGTCGACAAGGTCGCGTCGGGGCAATGCGACGTCGGGCTGATCGCCGAACCCGTCCCGCATCCGGCCGTGCGCGGCGAGCGGCTCGCGGAAAGCGCGATGTGCTGCATCGTGCCGCGCGGGCATCGGCTCGCGCGCAAGCGCGTCGTGCAGCCGGCCGACCTGCGCGACGAATCGTTCATCTCGTTTCCGCCGAGTTTCGAGGCGCGCAGCGCGATCGACCGCGTGTTCGTCGAAGCCGGCGTGTCGCGCGTGCTGTCGATCGAGGCGCAGCTGTCGCGGACGATCGTCGCGTTCGTCGCGAACGGCGCCGGCGTCGCGCTGATCGATCCGGTGACGGCCGCATACGCGGGCGACCGCGTGGTCGTCAAGCCGTTCGAGCCGGCCGTGCCCGATCACTTCTACCTGGTGACGTCCGCGTCGCAGCCGCTGTCGATGATTGGCGACGCGTTTTGTGCGGATTTGCGCGATGCGTTCGCGAGGATGCGGTCGCCGCGCGACGGGTAGGCAGGAAGAGAATCGTTTTGAGCGCGCCGGACGCCGTCACGCGTGCCGGCGCGTGGCCGTGTCGGCCGCGGCCGGCGCTCCGGCTCAGGCGAGCGCGCTGTCCGTTGCGCGTGTGGCGGGTGCGCCGGCCGCGGACGACGTGGTTGCGCCCGCATCCTTTGCGCCCGCCAGCCGCCGATAACGCGCGAGCGCCCACAGCGGGAAGTAAGCGGTATAGCCGTGATACTTCAGGTAGAAGATGCGCGGAAAGCCCGGCGCATTGTGCGAGCGGTGCCACCAGAAGCCGTCTTCCCGCTGCACCGACAGCAGGTACGCGATGCCGCGCTTCACCGAATCGGATTCGCAGTCGCCGAACGCCATCTGCGCGAGCAGTGCCCACGCGGTGCAGTTCGACGTGCTCTCGCCGCCGTTCGTGCCGGCCAGCTTCGGATCGACGTAGCTGTCGTTCGTTTCGCCCCAGCCGCCGTCCGCATGCTGCCGCGCACGCAGCCAGTCGAGCGCGCGGGCGATATACGGCTGCGACTTGTCCTCGCCGGCGAGCGCGAGGCCGGCCAGCACGCTCCACGTGCCGTAGAGGTAGTTCGTGCCCCAGCGGCCCCACCAGCTGCCGTCGGGCTGCTGCGTGCGCTTCACGTAGTCGATCGCGCGCGCGAGCGACGCGCGGTCGTCCGCGCGCTTCGTCATGCCGAAGCACAGCAGCACGCGGCCCGATACGTCCTCGGTCGGCGGATCGAGCAGCGCGCCGTGATCGGCGAACGGGATCGCGTTCAGGTACATCCGGTCGCAGTCCGCATCGAACGCCGCGAAGCCGCCGTTGCGCGATTGCAGCCCGCGCATCCAGTCGAGTGCGCGGGCGACGCGCGCCGCATACGGGTTCGTGCCGTCCGCATCGCGATGCGTGCGGCCGCGGCGATCGAGCATCGCGGTGACGAGCGCCGTGTCGTCGATGTCCGGGTAGTACGGGTTCGCGTACTGGAACGCCCATCCGCCCGGTTCGACGTCGGTCGGGACGTTCTCGATCCAGTCGCCGCGCAGCTCGTTCACCTGCCGCTCGGCGAGCCAGTCATACGCGCGTGCGATGCGTGCATCGAGCTCGCGCAGCGCGCCGGCCGCTTCGCCGGCTTCCGGCGCAGCGACACCGCGCGCCTGTTCGAGCGCCATCGTGCTCCACGCGGTGTCCCACACCGGCGACAGGCACGGCTGGCAATACATGCTGCCGTCCGGCCGCGTGACCAGCAGCTTCTCC
Organism: Burkholderia sp. BCC1047; assembly: GCF_902833155.1. Taxonomy (NCBI): domain Bacteria; kingdom Pseudomonadati; phylum Pseudomonadota; class Betaproteobacteria; order Burkholderiales; family Burkholderiaceae; genus Burkholderia; species Burkholderia sp. BCC1047. Next base: position 108,061 of record NZ_CADFEH010000010.1, read on the forward strand.
AGCGCGTTTTCGCAATCGCGCCGCAGCGGATGGTCGTCCGGGTAGCCGAGCACCTGCATCATCTGGTAGCTGTACACGATAGGCGGGAAGATGCCGCCGAGGCCGTCCTCGCCGTTCATCCGTTCCGCGCACCACGTCTCCGCATACCGGATCGCGCGCTGCCGCAAGCGCTTCGGCAGCAGCGGCTCGACCGGGCGGACCATGCGGTCAAGCGCGAGGAACAGCCGGCGCATGCCGCGCGCGGGCGGGAAGTACTCGCGTTCCTGTTCCGGCGGCGTGACGAACAGCTCGCGGATCGATACGTTGCGCGGGTTGCGCGCACGCGCCTTCAGCGAGCACAGCACCAGCAGCGGCACCATCGTCGTGCGCGCCCAGTACGCGACCTTGTACATCGAGATCGGCACCCACTTCGGGAACAGCACGAATTCGATCGGCATGAACGGTGCCGCGCGCCACGGCACCTGGCCGAACGTCGCGAGCAGGATGCGCGTGAACACGTTCGAGCGTGCCGCGCCGCCGAGCTTCAGGATCGCGTCGCGCGCGCGGATCATGTGCGGCGCCTGTTCGCTGTCGCCGGCCGCCTTCAGCGCGAAGTACGCCTTCACGCTGCACGACACGTCGGGCGCGCCATCGACGTACAGATCCCATGCGCCGTGCGTGTCGAGCCGCTGGTTCGCGCGCAGGTAGCGCGCCATCTTCTCCTGGCGCACGTCGTCGATCTTGTCCATGAAATGCATCATCAGGATGTATTCCGCGGTGATCGTCGCGTCGGATTCGAGTTCGAAACACCAACTGCCGTCGGGCTGCTGAAGGCGTACGAGTGCGTCGCGTCCACGGGCGATGGCAGTGTCGAGCGCGGACCAGGGAGAGGGGGCCATTTTGTTCATGCGGCGGATCATACCATCCAGCCGGAATGTTTATATCGAGACGCCTGGGTGCTACCATCCGCACCATGAAAAAACGCCTCGAACCCGCGCCGCGCGACCCGTCCGCGCCCGTCGAACCGGCTGGAACGCCCGGCGCACGGGCGCCCGAAGAATCGTCGGTGCCAGCCGCAGCCGTGGCCGGCGTGCGGCGAAAAAAAGCGCCGGATCAAGTGCGCGCGCAATTGCTGGCGGCTGCGTCGGAGATCGCGACGCATCACGGCGTGGCCGCGTTGACGCTCGACGCGGTGGCCGAGCGTGCCGGCGTGACGAAGGGCGCGCTGCAATATCACTTCGCGAACAAGCAAGGGCTGCTAGATGCGCTGTTCGGGCAGGCGACCGAGCGGTTCGGCGCGCAACTGGCCGCGCGGTTGGCGGCCGATTTCCGCGGCGACGGCGCGGCGGCGCGCGCGTATCTGCATGCGGTGCTCGATACGGCCAATCCCGCCGCGAGCATCGAAGTGCTGCGCGTGCTGGCTGCGTCGATGATCACCGAGCAGGACACTCGCGCGCGCTGGTCGGTGCCGATGCGCGAATGGACGCGGCCCGACCCGGTGCCGCTCGAGCGGGCCGCGACGCTGATGATCTGCCGGCTCGCGGCCGACGGATTGTGGATTTCGGAGTTGCTCGACAGCGTCGACATATCGGCCGAATTGCGCGCGGAAATCGTTCGGCAGCTCGATGCGATGAGCAAGGGCGTGTTTCCGAAGTGATGCGCCGCCGATCCTATTGCGCCGCGCCGCGCGTGAACGGCGCGGGAACCCTGCCGGCTTCCTGACGCGCGATCATCCAGCCGGGATAGCAGGGCGGCAACGCGCTCACCGCATCGAGACGCGCCAGTTCGTCGTCGGTCAGCACGACGTCGACCGCGCCGAGATTGTCGTCGAGCTGGTCGATCCGCTTCGCGCCGATGATGACGCTCGTGACCGCCGGCTTGGCGAGCAACCACGCGAGCGCGATTCGCGCGACCGACACGCCGTGCGCACCGGCGATCGCGCGCATCTCCGCCACGCACGGCCAGGCCCGATCCAGATCGACCGGCGGAAAATCGAAATGACCGCGCCGCGAACCCGCTTCGGTCGACGCACCGGGGCCGAACTTGCCCGACAGCAATCCGCCGGCGAGCGGCGACCACACGAGCAGCCCCATCTGCTCGTCGACGGCGAGCGGAACCAGTTCGCGTTCCACGTCGCGCCCGGCAATCGAGTAGTACGCCTGCAGCGTTTCGAAGCGCGTGGCGTGAGGCGCGGCACTCAGGCCGAGCGCCTTGCCGATCTTGCCTGCACGCCAGTTCGACACGCCGACGTAACGGATCAGCCCCTGTCGCGTGAGATCGTCGAGCGCGCGCAGCGTCTCCTCGATCGGCGTGACGGGGTCGCTCGCGTGAATCTGGTACAGGTCGATATGGTCGACCTGGAGCCGTTCCAGGCTTCGCTGCACCGAATCCATAATGTGACCGCGCGACGCGCCCTGGTCGTTCGGGCCCGTGCCCATCGCGCCGGCCGTCTTCGTCGCCAGCACGATCTCGTGGCGCGGGACGCCGAGGTCTCGCAGCGCCTGCCCGACCACGCGTTCGGCCTGGCCGAACGAATAAATATCGGCGGTGTCGATGAAGTTGATGCCTGCGTCGAGCGCACGGGCGATCAAGCGGTTCGCGTCGTCCTGGCCGACCGCGCCGATCGCCGCCCACATGCCGGCATCCGCGTTGCCGCCCATCGTCATCGTGCCGAGGCACAGCTCGGACACATACAGGCCGGTGCGGCCCAATTGCTTGTATTTCATTGCAGCGCCCTTCAGAATCGGCCGGACACGATGCGGGGCGTCGGCCGGTGGCGCCCCGCATGAACGTCGGAATGTTAGTTGGCGCGTGATTGGCCGGCCCGCAACTGCCCGGCAATCGCCGCGACGCGCGCGCCATAGCGGCGGGCCGTTTCGAGATCGCCCGGCGACATCTCTTCCGGCGACGCATCGGCCGGCGTCTGCGCCATCGGCGCGATGTAGGCGCCCATGCGGTTCAGGTCGTCGCGCGTCGACGCTTTCAGATTGGCCGGCTTGATGTCCATGCTGACCCAGATGCCGCCGTGCTGTCCGGCGAGCAAAAAGAAGTATTCGAGCGTATTGAGCTTGTCGCCGTTGACGCTCGCGCTATTGGTGAAGCCGCCGAAGATCTTGTTCTGCCATCCGCTGTCGAACCAGACCTTCGACGACGCATCCGCGAACTTCTTGAATTGCCAGCTCGGGCCGCCCATGTAGGTCGGCGAGCCGAACAGGATTGCGTCGGCGGCGGCCAGCGTGTGCCACGCGTCGTCGGCGAGGTTGCCGTCGGCATCGATCGCGACGAGTGCGGCGCCGGCGCCGTCCGCGACAGCGGCGGCCATGCGTTGCGTATGGCCATAGCCGGAGTGGTAAACGACGACCGTTTTGACCGGCGGGTCGAGTTGATCCATGAGGGTTTCCTTTCGTTCGGGTTGTCGTTCAGACGACGTGGGAAGCCACTCTACCGAGCCGCAATCGGGTGATAAACGACGACAGATTGAACGTTCTGTTACTTTCCGGATGAACAATGCAGAACCTTGACGCGCTTTTGATTTTTGCCCGTGTCGCCGAAATGGCGAGCTTCACGCGTGCCGCCGAAAGCCTCGGCATTCAGAAAGGACGGGTATCCACGGTTATCCGTGCGCTCGAACGGGACATGGGTGTCGCACTGCTGCATCGGACCACGAGGCGCGTGCAGCTCACCGAAGACGGACGCGCGTTCTATGCGCGCGCAACCGATCTGCTCGCCGAAGTGCAGGAATTGCAGTCGATGTTCTCGGGGCGCGGTACCTCGCTGCGCGGCAGGTTGCGCGTGGACATGCCCACGGAACTCGCGCGCAGCGTCGTGGTGCCGGCGCTGCCGCAACTGATGGCCGCGCATCCGGATCTGGAGCTGGAGCTTTCCAGCACCGACCGGCGTGTCGATCTGGTTCGGGAAGGGTTCGATTGCGTGATCCGGCTCGGCCCGATCGCCGACGAGACGCTGATCGCGCGGCCGCTTGGCAGGCTGCGCATGACGAATGCGGCGAGCCCCGACTATCTCGCGCGGCACGGCGTGCCGCATACGCTCGCCGATCTGCGCAGCCAGGGGCACAAGATGATTCACTACACGCTGACGCTCGGCGCGCGGCATCCCGGATGGGAATACCCGGACGGCGACGGCTATGCGTGGTTGCCGTTGCCGAGCGCGATGCAGGTCAACAGCGTGCAGACCTATCACGCGGCGGGGCTGGCGGGCATCGGGCTGATCCAGGCCGGCTATTCGGCGCTCGCGCATCACATCGAAAGTGGCGCGCTCGTGGAGGTGCTGCCCGACTTGCGGCCCGAGCCGCTTGCCGCGTCGCTCGTCGTCGCGCATCGGCGCAATCTTTCGCCGCGCGTGCGGGCTTTCATGGACTGGATCGCGGGCGTGTTGAAGCCGTACCTCGATTAGCGCAGGGATGGGCCGGTTCGACGTATCGGCGGAGGCGATTGCTTTGCGTCACGCAAACTTGCCGAAATCCACGGCTTCCTTGCTGAATCTTCCGGTCGCCAGCAGCGCCCGCTCGATGTCCGCGACGATGGCCCCGTTGTTCACTGGCGCGGTGACACACCAGCCCCAGATATCGTCGTCGATTTCATAGTGGCCGCGCTCATACGTCCAATAGCTGAAATAGCGGTCCTGCGACAAGGCGACGTGCGGGTCGTCGAGGCCGTCCGGGTGCGCGAGCCGGACGGCATGCAGTGCATCCCGGAGAATCTCGGCGAGATCCGGAAAGTCGGCTGCGCGGTGGTCGTCGAGTATTTCGACCATCAGATCGCTACCGTGATAAACAGGCCGAACCCGGAATCGAATCAGATGCGTCATCGCGCGTTTTTCCGTTGCGAAAGCGCAGGGTGATCCAGCCCGTCGCCGGTCGATTCTCGAACGAACGCCGAAATGGCTTCCACCACGCTATTTGCCAAAGGAAGATCCGGGTTCGAATACGCGGCAAGGTTTTCGTCCAGCGCGTCCGTATGAACGGTTTTGAGCAGATGATTGGCATTCGCGACAATCGTCAGCCGCGCGCGTGGATTCGCGTCCTTCAACCGCTGCGCATCCTGCACGCCAACCTGAATATCCCGCGCGCCCTGCACGATCAGTACCGGCTTCGTATAGCCGGTGACAAGGGCCGCCGGATCGATGGCCAGTTCGCTCATCAGGAACCGCTGAACCTGTGGCCTGAACAACGGCATCAGCGCGGGATCGATGCCGGCCGCGTCGACCGTCTTCCCGGCTTCGAGCGATGCGAGTATCGACATCGCGTTGCGCAGTACACCGGCATTCGCGGGGTTCGACTGCAGTTGCTGCGCCAGTACCTGTCCGAGCGGCCGTCCCGGTGTGGCCACGAGGATCAGCCCGCACATATCGGCGGTCTGCCGCGCCGCCGACAACGCGACCCATCCTCCCTCGCTGTGCCCGAGCACCCATACGCGGCGCGCACCGGTTCGCGTCCGGATGGCGGCCACCCACGCGCGGACGTCTGCTGCGTAATCGTCGATCGTGACGTCGTCCGCATCCGTGATCGCGGACGCGCTACCGTACATGCCGCGCTTGTCGATGCGAACCGACGCGATACCTTGAGCGAGCAATCCTTCGGCAAGCAAACGATAGGTCGATGCGCGAATGCCGTAGGGATTGTTGCCGTCCCGATCGGTCGGGCCCGATCCCGGGACGATCAGCACCACTGGGACATCCTCCGCACCGCGAGACAACAGCGTGCCTTTCAGCGGGCCGGCCGGCCCCGTTGCTTCGATCTCTGTCTGCATCATGTGTGAAGGACGTTCCGAATTCGTGTTGTTGCGATGAACGGCCGGTGTGGCATCAACGCACCGAACCCCGCGCCTCGTCAAGCACCCACGCCGCAAACGCTCGCACCGGCGCCGCGCTCAATTCGATCGGTTCGGGCAGCACGAGGCAGAAGTTTTTCGTCACCGCTTTGCCGTCCGGCCAGGGCGCGACCAGGCGCCCTTGTTCAAGCTCGGCCCCGATGTAAAGGCGCGGCACCAGCGCGACGCCGAGGCCGGCCAGCGCGGCCTCGATCAGCATCGAATGCAGATCGTATCGCGGGCCGACCGCCGAATTGGTCAGCACGATGCCGGTCTCCTGCGCATAGAGCTGCCACGCATCCGGATTCTGCCGCCGGTGAAGGCGCGGCAGCGCATCCAGCGACGGATTGGCGCCAACGCCTTCGAGGAGCGCCGGACTGCAGACGGGCACCAGCACCTCTTCCAGCAGCGGATGCAGATGCATGCCGGCCCAGGCCGGGTGCGCGAAATGAATGGCCGCGTCGAACCCGCTGCCGGCCAGCAGGAACGGCTCCATCCGTTCGGCGATATGCACGGTGACGTTCGGATGGCGCGCCTGAAAGCGCTTCAGCCGCGGGATCAGCCAGCGGGTCGCGAAGGTCGGAATCGCGGCGATGTCGATGCTCGCGCCTTCGACGGGCTGCCCCATCAGATACAGGCTGTCCCGTTCGAGCCGATCCAGAATCTCGCGCACCTGTACCGCGTATCGCGTGCCGTTGGGCGCCAGCCGCACGCGGTTGCCGACGCGCTCGAACAGCGTCACGCCAAGGAACGCCTCGAGCCGGCCGATCTGGCGACTGACCGCGCCCTCGGTGCGCGCCAGCTCGTCGGCGGCGCGGGCGAAGCTGCCGTGTCGGGCCGCGGCCTCGAAGGCCAGGAGCGCGGAATTGCTCGGGATCTTGCGTCGCATCGGGGTCTCGCCGGTCGGAGTCGTTCAACCGTCAGCTTGATCAAATATCACTGAAGGCTGACTTTAAGTCGATATTTATACGGGAAACCGCAGATTAGCATTACGTCACTGCACTGAATATCCCGCATTCGAAACGAAGGACAAGCCGATGATCTACACCGTGGAATGCAGCTTCGCCGACCGGGCCAGCGAAGCCGAATGGAACGACTTCTACAGCTTCGACAAGCTGCCGGCCCTCATCTCGGTGGCCGGTTTTCACACGTCGCAGCGTTTCAGCGCGATCAGCGACGGTTGCCCCGTCTATCTGGCCGTTCACACGATCGACGGCCTCGACGTACTGACCGGCGATGAATATCGGCAGAAGGGCGGCGGTAATTTCGCGCGGTGGCAGCGGCACATCACCGACTGGCACCGCAACCTCTATAGCGATATCGGTCGTGCGCCGGCGGTCAATGCCGACGAACTGCTCGTGCTGAGCGCCAGCGGACCCGACTCGCTGATCGAACTGGGCCTCAAGCCGCTGGCCATGCAGGCCGTCGCACTGGAGCAGTGTCCGGCGCGCCGCTGGCTCGCGGTCCTGCGGCGCAGCGATGCGCCGCTTGCCGGGAACGTGCCGGCCGACCTTGATCTGTACGCACCGATGACGGCGCAACTGACGAAGGCCGCCCGCGATGCCTAACTTGACTTTCCATATCGATGCGGAACGCATGCCGCCTGACGCAAGCCTCGCCGAACTGTCCGGCGACTGCATCGAACTCTGTACGGAGGTCCTTCAGGCGGAACGGACGAACGTCCACGTTATTTACGTGGCGGTCCGGCACGGCTGCGGGCATCCCGTTTTCGCGGAAATCCGCTATCGCGTGGCGTCGTCTCGCCCGCCCGCGGTGATGAACGCGTTCATGGAAGCGCTGGATCGCGCAATCGTTCGCCGCACGGGGCTGACGGCGCGCATCCGTTGCTTCGGCCATGCCGCGCCGGACCTTCACGCCCGAAACTAGCCGCTGCGGAGAAGCATGATGTCCAACGTTACGTTTCCCGGCCGGCGTGTCGGCGATTTCACGATCACCGCGATCAGCGACGGCTACCTCACGGCCAGCCTCGATTTCCTGTCGAATATCGACGCGACCGACGCTGCCGGGATGCAGCGCGCGGCCGGCCAGCAGCAGCCGTCCGCCGTGCATATCAACTGCTACGTGGTGCGCGGCGCGGGCCGCACGATTCTCATCGACGCCGGAGCGGGCGGCATCAAGGAATGGGGTGGCTGCCTGCCCGGCAATTTGCGGCTCGCCGGTATCGATCCTGCCGCGATCGATACCGTGCTGCTCACCCACGCCCATCCCGACCACGTCGGCGGGCTGGTGAATGCGGCCGGACACGCGGCGTTTCCGAATGCGGAACTGGTCGCGCATCGACGCGAAGTCGAATTCTGGCGCGACGACGGCAACCTGAGCCGCGCCAGCGAGCGCGCGCGCGGCAATTTCCGGATCGCGCGTCACGCATTCGATGCTTACGGCGACGCGCTGCGGACCTTCGACGAAGGCGAGGTGCTGCCCGGAATCGCTGCCATACCGCTACCCGGGCATACCGACGGACATACCGGCTATGTGCTCGAATCCGGCGATCAGGGCCTGCTCGTGTGGGGCGATATCGTGCATTTTCCGCATATCCAGATCAAGCGGCCGGATGTGTCGATTGCGTTCGACCAGGATGCGTCGCAGGCGGCGACCACGCGTTCGCGGCTGCTGGATCGGGTCAGCGCGGAAGGGCTGCTGATCGCCGGCATGCATCTGGGCGAGCCCGGGTTCGCGCGAATCAGGCGAACGAACGGCGAATACGGGCTGTTTTACGAGACCGACGCGTGACGCGATGCCGGCGTTTCCGTAAGGGTCTGTCGATGGGCACCCGCGACGGTGGCGATCCGCTGGAAGCGCCGGCCGACATGCGTTACGGCAACCGGCGGGCGACAGCGCAGGACACGCGTGGAAACGTTTGGCAGATCGCCACGCACCAGCGCGACCTGTCGGCCGCCGAGGTTCGCTCCAGGCTCGGCGGCGGCCGGTAGCCGCGCTGCTTCCTCCTTCCCCTGTCGCAATCGTCAAGATTCGCGTCGCTTCCGGATAAAAGCCGCCCGTTCCCCGCGCCGTTAACCCGTTCGCAGCCCCCGCGCCGCGTACTGCGTGATGGCGCGCGTCGTTCGTGTTCCGGAATTCACATCCGCCGCTGGCCATGCTCGGCCGGCTCAAGGGAACGTCATGCGAAAACAACTCACTATCCGTGGTGGCCTCGTCGCGACCATCGCCGGCTATACCGTGCTGCTCGTGCTGGTGGTCGGCGCCTGCATCGCGGCGCTCTACGTCGGCAACGGCTCGCTCGAGGCGATGTACCGCGACGACACCGCGTCGCTGCTGCACCTGAAGACCAGCTCCGAGCGAATGCTGGTGCTGCGCGAACGCATGAGCGACGTCGCGCAGATCATCAGCGCCGGCCAGTCCGCGAAGGACGAAGTCGCGCAACTTCACGCGCTGCTCAAGCAGAGCAACGACGAACTGGACGCGTACACGCGTCTGCACGCGCGCGACGCCAGCGAGCAGGCGCTGTTCGACACGCTGCAGAACCGCCGTCGCGCGCTGCTCGACCGCGTGTTCCTGAAGGCGCTGTCGCAGCTCGACGGCGACGACGCGTTCAACTTCCTCGATACGCAGCGCACGGCGCCGCCTGCGTTGTTCGCCGCGTACCAGGCGGCGATCGATGCGCTCGAAGCGTTCCAGGTCACGCGCCAGAAGGCGCGCTACGAGGCGGCCGGCGTCAATTTCCACCGGATCGTGTGGGGGATGGGCGCGGTCGCGGCGCTGGCGCTCGTCGTCGGGTTCGTGGCGCAGCGCGTGCTCGCGAAGGCGATCATCGAGCCGATCAACCTCGCGGTCGACCAGTTCGAGAAAATCTCGAAGGGCGACCTGACCGGCGCGGTCGTCGTCCCGGGCGACAATGAGATGGCGTATCTGCTGAATGCGCTGAAGCGGATGCAGGACGGCCTCGTCGATACCGTGAGCCAGGTGCGCGCGAGCACCGAGACGATCGTCGGCGACGTGCGCACGATCGCAAGCGGCAACGTCGATTTGTCGACGCGCACTGAGCAGCAGGCCGTGTCGCTGCAGCAGGCGGCCGCGAGCGTCGAGCAGCTGACGGCGGCCGTGCGCCAGAACGCGGACAACGCGCGCGATGCGCGCACGTACGTCGAGGGCGCGGCCGGCATCGCGTCGCGCGGCGGCGAAGCGATGCAGCGCGTCGTCGAGACGATGTCGGAAATTTCGACCAGCTCCACGCGCATCTCCGGCATCGTCGGCGTGATCGAGAGCATCGCGTTCCAGACGAACATCCTCGCGCTGAACGCCGCCGTCGAAGCCGCGCGCGCGGGCGAGCAGGGGCGCGGTTTCGCGGTCGTCGCGACCGAGGTGCGCGGGCTCGCCCAGCGCTGTGCCGCGGCGGCGAAGGAAATTCGCGAGCTGATCGGTCATTCCGCGCGACGCGTCGAAGACGGCAGCGGCCTCGTCGCACGGGCCGGCTCGGCGATGGCCGAGCTCGTCGCGGCGGTCGAGCGCGTCAACGCGATCATGGGCGAAACCAGCCAGGCATTCGACGAGCAGTCGTCGGGCATCGAGCAGGTGAACGCCGCGGTGATCCAGATGGAGCAGACGATGCAGCGCAATGCCGCGCTGGTCGAGGAGGCGGCGGCCGCGGCGCTGTCGCTCGACGAACAGGGCGCGCGGCTGAGCGCGGCGGTCGCGCAGTTCCGGTTGCACGAAGCGGCGCTCGCGTGACGTGTACGCTTATTGCGGTGCGTCCGGCAGCGTGTACTCGAAGCGGTACGCATGCTGGCCGTTGTCGATGTCGATGAGCATCGCGCCGGAGAGGCCCAGCAATTCGTCCGTGCCGGAATCGGGCACGACCGTGATCGACTGCGTCGGCTGCCCGCGCGTCATGGTGGAGCTGTGCTGCAGCACGAAGCTGCCCTTGCGTCCGCCGAGCACGCCTTTGACGGTTTCCATCGCGACGTAGCCGGCCGAACCCTGAACGCTGCTGCGAAACGCGAGCATTTCGCCCTGGCTGACGGCTTCCAGATCGCCGTGAAAATGCTTGTCCAGCGACATGCGGCCGAGCCCGCTGTGTTCCGCGACGGGACTCAGGGGTTCCGGATTCAGCTTCACTTCGAATGGACCGCGGGCCTGCAGTTTCATGACTGTTCTCTTCGTTGAATGGGCAAGCGGCACTATAAGCCAACGCTGCCGACGGTGGCTGATCGTCCATATGCGCGATGATCGTCCTGTTTGATACGCGAAAGGACCGACTTGAAAAGTGCGCCGCCGTAGTCCGACATGTTCCTCTACTCGTCGCCTTGACCTTGAAGTTGACTTGAAGCTTAGAGTGCTTGCCGACGACAGTGAATCGGCAGGCTTCGTATCTCGCCTGTCACTGGTCGACCATCGACGGGAGACAACGAACATGGACAGGCGTTTTACACAGGTCGAATTCGGGCCGCACACGGTCGACGTGCCCGAGGGCGGGTACTACGACCGGTTCCGCATGAATCCGGACCTGGATGCGGTGGCGCACGATCCCGCCGCGGGGAACATCGATTTTTTCCGGCGGATTCCGAAGCGTCAGGTGATGTCGCGGGTGGGCCCGACGTGGGCGCCGAACTTTTACTATCGTTCCAGCAGCATTCAGCTGCTGTTTCTGGCGCCGCTCGAACGCCTTCGCACCATGCTGCCGGTTCCGCTCGAACCGCTGCGGGCGCTGCCCGGATACGGGCTCGTTGCGCTGACGTTCTTTTCGTACGCGGTGTGCGACAACGATCCGTATGACGAAGTATCGGTCGCGGTGGTGATCCGCCGGCCCGGCGCGAAAGGCTCGCACGCGCTCGAGCTGATCGACTCGATGCGGCGCCGGAGTTTCTTCGCGCACGTGCTCGCGCTGCCGGTCACGACGGAAATCGCGCGGGTGCGCGGCGTGCACGGCTATCAGCTGCCCAAGTGGCTCGCGGATATCGACGTGAGCATCGGCGCCACGGCGCGCGCGCGTGTGGCGGGCCCGGGCGGCCGGCCGGATCTGAGCCTGAGCGTGCCGATGCCGGTGCTGACCAGCGTGCCGTCGCAATCGCACATGGGCACGACGACGATGGTCAACCGCATCGACGGCGCATGGCATCAGGCATCGGTGCAGACCAACATGCTGTCGTTCGCGCAGCGCCTGTTGCCGCGCAACGTCGAGCTCGTGCGGCACGGTGGGCCGCTCAGCCAGTTGCTCGACGGGCTCGGCGCATCCACAATCATGCGTCTCGACGTGGTCAAGGATGCGCAACTGGTGCTCAATCTGCCGACGCCGTTGACGGCCTTCGATGAACCCGGAAAGCCACGCTAACGATACGGATGCGTGCGATGTGCGCGCACCGAAGGAGTCGTCCATGCCGCAACCGACCTACGATCTCGTCGTATTCGGCGCCACCAGTTTCGTCGGGCAGATCCTGGCCCGCTATCTGTCCGACTATCTGTCGGACACCGGTGCGGGCGAAACGCTGCGCTGGGCGATCGCGGGACGATCCGACGCGAAGCTCAGGCAGGTCAGGGATACGCTCGGCGCGGCCGCGCAGGCGGTGCCGATCATCGTCGCCGACGCGGCCGACGAGACGCAACTCCGGGCGCTGTGCGCGCAAACGCGGGTGGTGGTGTCCACGGTCGGCCCCTATGCGCTGTACGGCGAGCCGCTGGTCCGGGTCTGCGCGCAGACCGGCACCGACTATTGCGATCTCACCGGCGAAACGCAGTGGATCAAGCGGATGATCGACAAGTACGAGCCAGCGGCCCGCCAATCGGGCGCGCGCATCGTGCATTGCTGCGGCTTCGATTCGGTGCCGTCCGACATGGGCGTGTTCTTCCTGCAGCAACAGGCGCGGCGGCAGTGGGGCGTGCCGGCCGCTCACGTGAAGATGCGCGTGAAAACGCTGAAGGGCGGCGCGTCGGGCGGCACCGTGGCCAGTGTGATCAACGTGGTGCGCGAAGCGGCTGCCGACCCGGCATTGCGCCGCGAACTGCTCGATCCTTATTCGTTGTGCCCGCAACGGCATGGTTTCACCGTGCGGCAGCATGCGGTTCGATCCGCCGAATTCGATCGCGACTGCGATGCGTGGATCGCGCCGTTCGTGATGGCGGCGATCAACGAGCGCGTCGTGCATCGCTCCAATGCGCTGTCCGGCCATGCGTACGGCAGCCGCTTTACCTATGACGAAGCCGTGATGACAGGCACGGGCCTGAAGGGGCGCATGACCGCGCTGACGATGGTGGCGGGCCTCGGTGCATTCATGGTCGGCGTCCTCATCGGGCCGGTGCGCGGCCTGATGGAGCGCTTCCTGCTGCCGAAACCCGGCGAAGGGCCGAGCGTCGAGGCCCAGCAGGCCGGTCGCTACGATTTGCGCTTCTTCGGCCGCACCGACGACGGCCGAACCTTGCGTGTGAAAGTCACCGGCGATCGCGATCCGGGCTATGGCTCCACCGGCAAGATGCTCGGCCAGGCCGCGATCGGTCTCGCACTCGATTGCAGCCGCGACGGCGTGAAGACCGGACGCGGCGGCGGTTTCTGGACGCCCGCGACGATGTTCGACGAACGCTATATCGAGCGTCTGGTGCGCCATGCAGGGTTGCGTTTCGAGGTGATTTGAACGGAGTCCCCGCCGGCGATCGCTCGCGGGCGCTACCGCTACACCCGGTTGCGCTTGCCCGCGCCCGTGCGAGCAGCGGTTTCGTCCAGAATCGTCGCCGCGAATTCGACGGCCGCCGGCATCCGCGCGTCGTGCATCATCACGAATTCCATCTCCGGCAGTTCCGGCAAGCCTTCGGGCAACCCCAGTTCGCGAAGCGTGTCGTCGATCGCGCTGCGCGGCACCGGCGCGATCGCGATGCCGGCGCGTGCGAAGGTGCGGATGCCGGTCACGCTGGGGCTTTCGCACGCGATCCGGTAGCGCATGCCGGCCAGCGCGAGCGCCGTGATGGCGGCGCCGCGGTACGGGCACGGATCGGGGAAACACGCGAGCGGCACGTCGCCTTCCGGAAGCGGCTCGTGGCGCGCGAACGCCCAGACGAGCGGCTCGTGCCACAACGTCGCGCCGTGGCCCGCGTGCGCGCACCGGCTGCCGATCACGAGATCGAATTCGCCGTTGGCGTGCCGCCGGAACAGGCTGTCGCCGATGTCGACGACCAGATCCAGCCGCAGGCCACGCCGCGCGGCGCCATGGCGGCGCATCAGGTCCGGCAGCCAGCCGCCTGCAAAGTCCTCCGACACGCCGATCCGCAGCTTGACGTCGGTGGCATCACCCGTTCCCAGCCTGGCCCGCGCTTCCTCGCTCAGATTGAGCATCGCGCGCGCGTAGCCGAGCAGCGTCTCGCCATGCCCGGTGAGCGTGACGCTGCGCGTGTTGCGCACGAGCAGCGCCTGGCCGACCTGTTCCTCGAGACGAAGGATTTGCGCGCTGACCGCGGACTGGCTGAGGTTCAGCCGACGCCCGGCGCCGGTGAAGCTGCGCACGTCGGCAACCGCAACGAATGTATGAAGCAGTGCCGTGTCGAGGGGAGCATTCATTTATCACCAACCCGGGTTAATTCGATCAATTAATATCGTTTCCGGATTATAGGCCGACCCGATAGGCTTCGAAGCGAAGTGGGCGCGCGCGCATCCGGCGCGCCGTCGTCACTCTTGGCAAGGACCGGCGCCATGACACGCGTGCTCTATATCGAAGGCTCACCCAACAAGGCCTATTCGGCGTCCATCGAGGTGTGCAGTGCATTTCTCGACGCGTACCGGCAGGCTCATCCCGATCACGAGATCCGCAAGCTCGACATCTGGGATCTGCCGATGCCCGAATTCGACGGCGCCGCGCTGGCCGCGAAATATGCCGGACTGAACGGCACCGCGTTGACGCCGGAGCAGGCGGCGGCGTGGCGGCAGATCGAGCGGCTCGCGGCGCCGTTCCACGAAGCGGACAAGTTCCTGTTCGGCGTGCCGCTGTGGAATTTCAGCATTCCGTACAAGCTCAAGCATTTGATCGACGTGATCTCGCAGAAGGATGTGTTGTTCACGTTCGACGGAACGGGTTTCACCGGCAAGCTCGCCGGGAAAAAGGCGGCGGTGGTCTACGCACGCGGGCTCGCCTACCAGTCGCCGGGGTCGTTTACGCCGGCCGCCGAATTCGATCTGCAGCGTCCATACATGGAAACGTGGCTCAAGTTCGTGGGCGTGACGGACATCACGGGGATCGTCGTCGAACGCACGTTGTTCGGCCCGGACGGGCAGGTTGACCGGAGCCGGGCGATCGACGAAGCACGAGCGATCGCACCGACGTTCTGACGTTGCTGGCGCGGGCACCCGGCGCTTGGCGCCCGGCGCTGCGCATCCGGCGCGAGTCGGGCGTCAGCGCCCGCCGCGTGCGACGGCGAGTGCGACGCCGAAGCCCACCAGCAGGCATCCGAACGTGCGATCGATCCAGTGCCGCAGCGACAGCAGGCGATCGCGGACCGCCGTGGCCGAGAAACAGATCGCCACGAGGCTGAACCAGCCGGCATGGGCGGCCGCGATGAATGCGCCGTAGCCGATCTGCACGATCAACGGCGTGTCGGGCCGGACTGCCTGCATGAACAGGCTGACGATGAACACCGTGGTTTTGGGGTTCAGCGCATTGGTCAGGAAGCCCGTGCGCAGCGCGGCGAGATCGGACAGCGGCGCGACGCTCGTGTCGGCTTGCACGCTGCCGGCTTTCGTCATGAGCATCCTTGCACCGAGGTAGACCAGGTAGATCGCGCCGATCAGCTTGACGGCATCGAAGAGCCACAGCGACTGACGGATCAGGAGCCCGACGCCCAGTAGCGTGTAGCTCACGTGGACCGTCACGCCGAGCCCGATCCCGCATGCGGTGAGCACGCCGGAACGACGCGACAGCATCAGGCTGTTGCGCGTGACCATCGCGAAGTCCGGCCCCGGGCTGACGACGGCGAGCAGCGTGATGGTGACTACGACTATCAGTTCGGTCATGGCGTTGTTCCTGCGAAGGATAGGTTGATGGCACAATCGTATCGATCGTGCTTCATCAGGAAAAACGATGATTTCTGACCAGAATGGTGAGTCTGAATCACAATCGATTCGGACGAACCTGCCGTCGCTGATGGCGCTGCGCTGTTTCGAGGCCGCGGCGCGTCACGAGCATTTCAGTCGCGCGGCCGACGAGCTGTGCGTGACCCATGGCGCGGTCAGCCGCGCGGTGCGCTTGCTCGAGGACGATCTGGGCGTGGCGCTGTTCGAGCGGCGCAGCCGTCGCGTGTTCCTGACCGAAGCGGGCCGCACACTCGCCCAGGCCGTCCATGACGGCCTGGGCCTGATGCGTCACGCCGCCCACGCGTTGCGCGCCGACGCCGCCCGTGCGCGGCGTTCGGTGCTGTCGTGCGAGCCGACGCTCCTGATGCGCTGGCTGATCCCGCGCTGGCCGGATTTCCAGGCGCGGCACGCGGGCGTCGATATCCATCTGGCCGCCGCGGGCGGGCCGTTCTCGTTCGACAGCGGGGTCGACATGGCGATTCGTCGCAACGATTTCGCGTGGCCGGCGGGATATCACGCCGAGCATCTGTTTGCCGAACGGATCGGGCCGGTTTGCCGGCCGGACAAGGTCGGTGCGTGGTTTGCGTCGCGGCGCGGCGGCCGCACGTTGAAGCCCGACGCTGCGCTACTGCATACGCGGACCCGGCCGGACGCATGGAACGCGTGGGCGGGGGCGGCGAATCAGCCGGCCGTGAACGGGCGCGGGCAGAAGTTCGATCACTTCTATTTCAGTCTGCAAGCGGCCGTCGCGGGGCTCGGCGTGGCGATCGGGCCGTGGCACCTGGTGCGAGACGATATCGAAAGCGGTGTGCTGGTTGCGCCGATGGGGTTCGTCGAGGATGGATCGGATTACTACCTGTTGACGCCGGCGCCGGTGGCGGACGGGAGTGCGCAGGCGGCGTTGTTGGGGTGGTTGAGGGGACGGGTTTGACGGGGGCCGGTACTTCGTCGACGCTCGTTATCGATATCGACGCCCAAGACGATATTGTCGCTGATGGGGCAGACGCCATCTCGAATCGAAATAGAGAATGCATGGTCTTGCCGATGCTTGCTCATGCCAGCCAGCGAACGGAAAATGCGTTGGCGGAGACGCGTTCGCAAGCCCGCCATTAGCGTGAACAGGCCCTGGCCCGACGCTGCATAGGGCGGCAGGATGTCGACCGGCTTTTATCAAAATGACGTGTCCCGGCGCGCGCGCGTCGCTAAAAGAATGCCGATGCGCGCTTTACCGCCGCAACGAATCTGCGCCGATGAAGTCGCCGTCATTCTTCATCTTTTTTGATACGGTTTTTAACGATGCACGCGCAAACCTGGGCGACGTCAGGCTGCAGCGACTATTTCCCCGTCGCGTTTAAATCTGCATCCTTTACCCGAAGGTCAACGACGAGGCGAAGCCATGCAACTTCAAACCGGTAATTTATTCAGCGTCGAAGGGCGGCGCGGCGGCGACGAGCGAATCGACATGCTCGTCGAGAACTCGCGCGTGAACGTCGAGCGAATCGTGTCGATGGGGCATGCGAGCCCGGCCGGGTTCTGGTATGACGACCCGCGGGCCGAATGGGTCGTGCTGTTATCCGGCGCGGCCGTGCTCGAATTCGAAAAGAATGCGACGCGGCTCGATATGCGCGCCGGAGATTACGTACTGATCGACCCGCATTGCCGTCATCGTGTCGCATGGACGCATGACGAATTGCAAACCGTCTGGCTTGCGATCTATTACGAACGCTGAAGAAAGGATGGGCGTGCGGCACGGTCGGTGGATCAATCCGTGCACGACACGCCGATCGGGCAAAACCTCGTCTACCGGAGCGGCCATGGAATACCGCCGGTATCGATGCCCCAATCAATGCCCAACTTGCCGGGCAGCGTGTTGAATCACGCGCCGGCCCATGCGGGGAATCTTATTCCTGGATCAGGAATCGATTGCGATTCTTCGCATCCTTGATCCATGCGGGCGCGCGACCGCGGCCCGACCAGGTGGCCCCGGTCTTCGGATCGCGATACTTGGCCTGCACGGGGGCGCCCGCCTGTTTGGCCGGCCGACCGCGGCGCGTACCGAAAATGTCTTTTTCGGTAATGCCGTATTCCGCGACTTTGGTGCGGATGTCGTCGACGATCGCCTGGAATTCAGCGGCGCGCGCTGCTTCGGCTTTCTCGGCCAAAGCATCCATTTGGGCTTTCAGTTCCTTGTAAGTTGCCATATATCACTCTTCAGGTTGTGTCCATACATGATAGCGGTTTCAACCGGAAATGACGAAGAAAATTGCTCCGACTACGAATTCCATTGTCGATATCGCAATGGATGACTGCTTCGAACACCTGAGAAGTGGCTCGGCGGGATCGTTTGCGTCCGATCTTCTCGTGCGGGACAAGCTTCGGAGACTCAATTATTCTTTATCTTTTTTCAGAAGGATTGGGGAATTCACTGATGAACAGGGATGAAAAGCTGAAACAGGTCGCAGCCGAATTCGGATTCGATCCGGACGAAACGATCAGGATCGGCGGAAAGTACACGCCGGTCGTGATCGACGGAAGCACCGCCTACATTGCCGGCCAGGTGCCGCGAATCGGGGAAGTCGTGCATTTCGTCGGCATCGTCGGCGAGTCCGTTTCGCTCGAAGACGGCCGCCGCGCGGCCGGCATTTCCGCGCTGCGCGCGCTGGCGCTGATCCGTAAGCAGTGCGGCACGCTCGATGCGATCGCAACGGTGCCGCGCATGACCGTGTACGTGCGAAGCGCGCCCGGCTTCACGATGCAAAGCGAAGTGGCCGACGGCGCGTCGGACGTGCTGGTCGCGGTGCTCGGCGACGCCGGCGTCCATACGCGTTCGTCGGTCGGCGTGCTGCAATTGCCGAAGGGCGCGTCGGTCGAAGCCGATTTCATTTTCGGGCTGACTCGCGGCGGCGCCACCGGTTGATTCGGGATAGCTGCGGCGACGGGACAGCGGCCCGCGTTGTATCGATCAGTGCGCCGTGCGCGAGCGGGCGGCGTCGGGCGTCATTCCGGTCCATTCGTTGAATGCACGGAAGAACGAATTCGGATCCTGGTAGCCGAGCAGGAACGCGATCTGACTGTAGGGCAGGTCCGAGCGATCGAGGTAATGCCACGCGAGCTTCTCGCGGACTTCCGCCAGCAGGGTTTTGAAGTTCGCGCCTTCGTCGCCGAGCCGCCGCTGCAGCGTCCGCTTGCTGATCGCAAGCGTTTGCGCGACGCCGTCCGCGGTGGCGAGCCCGCCCGGAATCAATTCGAGCAGCGCCGCGCGCACTCGCTCGACGATGCCGGCCTCGGCCGACAGCGCGTCGAGGCGGCGGCGCAGGTCGGGTTCGAAAATCTGCCACATCGCGTGGTTCGCGGTCACGAACGGACGTCGCGCATCCTGCAGCGCCACGCTCACGGACGGCGCATCGCCGTACTGCGGCGTCACGCCGAAAAAGCGCGCATAGCCGGGATGGGGGCTGACGTCGCGCGGCAGCGTGACGGCGCGCGCCGACAGCTCGGTGCGGGTCGCCAGCCGCGCGAGTTTCACGAAGAAGCCGAGTTCGGCCGCGACCAGCATGCCGGGCGGCGGGATGTCGCGCTCGAGGAAATCGACGGCGAGAGTCAGCGCGTCGGCCTCGTGCGACACGCGCAACCGGACCGGGCCGATCAGCGGCTTGAACTGGCCGATGCGCCGGAGCGCGATCTCCAGGTTCGGGCTGCACAACGCGGCGAACAGCGGCGGATCGAAGGTCTCGACGGAGAGCAGATCGAGGATGCGCAGCGCGACGGCCGGCGTATTCGCCATGTCCTCCATCGCGCGCCACAGACGGAAGTACTCGCGGGTCGTCAGCCCGTTTTCCGGCCGCGTGAACAGATCGGCGGGCAACTGCGCGCGCCGCAGCAGTTCGTCGACGCGCAGGCCGAGGTCGACCATCACGACCTGCCAGCCCGGCGAAATCGCGAAGCGGTTCATCGCCGCAATTGCCCGGTTTCGACGAGCTGCTGAAAGAAGTCGTTCATCGATTCGGCGAGCGGGCGATAGCGGATGCCCAGTTCGTTGCGGCTGCGGCTGTTGTCCGCGCGCCAGGGCAGCCCGACGTTGCGCGCGATCATGCGGCGCGTCACGCTCTTGTTCGCGAGCGGGCCGACCAGCCACACCAGCCATTTCGGCAGGATGCGCCGCGGAATCGGATAGTCGGCGCCATACCGCTCCAGCAGCGTGGCGGCCATCGCCGGCAGGTTCGTGTCGTGTGCCGACACGATGTAGCGGCCGCTGGCGTTCGGCAGAAACGCCGCGCGCAGATGCGCGTCGGCGACGTCGCGGACATCGACCGCGCCCAGGCCGAGATTCGGCACGCCGGCCTTCATCGTGCCGTTGCCCATTTGCCGCACGATCTCGAAGCTCTCCGACGTCGCGTACGGATTGATGCCCGGCCCGATCACGAGCGACGGATTGATGGTCACGAGATCCCAGCGTTGCTGCTGGCGGGCAATCTTCCACGCTTCGCGCTCGGCAACGGTCTTCGAATACGAATAGGGCTGATGGGTCAGCGACGAGCTGGTGTTCCAGATCGCTTCGGTGAACACACCATCGGGCGTCGCGGCGAGATCGGCGTTGTCGCCGTAGATCGCCGCACAACTGCTGGTCAGCACGACGCGCCGCACCGACGGCGTGCGGTTTGCCGTCTCGAGCACATTGCGCGTGCCGAGCAGCGCCGGATCGACCAGCTCCTTCTGCGGATCGCGAACGGTGACGGTGAACGGCGACGCGGTGTGGAACACGGTCCCGCAACCCGCCATCGCGTCCGCGTACGACCCGGGTTCGAGCAGGTCCGCGCGGAAATAGCGGATCGTGCCGGGCTTGCCGGCCGCGATGCGCTGGAGGTGCTCGAGCTTGTCCGGGCTGTCGGGGTCGCGGACGGCCGCATGGACCGTCAGGCCGGCTTCGAGCAGCCGCTGCACGAGCCAGCCCGCGACGTACCCGGTCGCGCCGGTGACCATGACGGGGAGGTCGGTATCGATATTCATGAAGGGATTCCGTTGCAGAGGGGATGCGCCATGATGCCGCCATTTGCGCGCCACTTCACTCGCAAAGCGCGCCAATCGACATGCAGGGGGCGACAGGCGGCGCGAGACTGGAACATCGCAAGGCGTGCGACGAAGCCGCACGTCGCTGCCTGCGGCCGATTCGTCAGACGTGAAAGCGCACGCTTCGCCGGAATGCTCGCCGTCGTGTTGCTGCGCAACCAACCGCCGCGCCAGCCGGCCGCTTTTACCCCGTCCTTTTCGGAAGTCATCGTCTGACCCATATCAACCGGCATCCCCAGTTTTGGGGATGCCGGCGCCGAACGGTGCGCCTACGATGGTCAACGGGGCATCGCGACCGGATGTCGCCAGGACAATCGGACAGGCCTGTCGTTGCTTTGTCGATCGCTGCGTGCGTCCGCACAATCGATTGACACGATCGGCGCGTACGCTGATGCGCAACGTACGCGGTGCGTCGTCGGCGCCGCGGACGATCGCGCGTGGGTGACGGAAGGCCTGATGTCGTATTTCGGGGAATTTCAATCGATATGCTCGCACGAGACTATGTGGAACGTGAGCTCTCTCACATCCAGAGAATGGTGGCGCTGCTGGACAGCGAGACGGCCGTCGTCGATGTGTCGATGTCGGGCGCGGGGCGCGTCCGGCATCCGAGATACTGGCGCGGACGTATCGAGGAACTGCTGTCGACGCCCGACGTGCCGCGTCACGTCAGAAAGCTGAGCGAAGCGGTGCTCGCGAAGATCGACGAGATGGAAGCGCGGTTCACCGCGATGAAGTAAGTGCCTCGTCGGACCGGCGGCCAAACGCATTCCGGTCGCGTCGCCCGGTCGAAGACGATCGTTACGTCTGACGAGAACCGGTAATAAGCGTGGTATTTCGATCAAACCTGCATCGGCAATTTGAACAATGAGGCCGATTGAGTAAGATGCCCGAACGGCGTTCGATAAAAACGCACGGCACGGGGTGGCCAGATGCAGATGAACGGGGTGGTTCCATCGGCATGGATCGATGACGTCTACGCTGCGGCGTTGGGCGATCAACGATGGGAAGCGGTGCTGGACGGGCTGCGTTTGTCCGTCGGCGTGCGCATGGCGACGCTGCTGTCGTTCGACGACGCGGCGCGGCTGCCGGCGATCGAGCGGGCGGCCGGCGACGATCCGTCATGGGTCGCCGCGTGCCACCGCCGCTACAACACCGAGTTCTACCTGTACGACCCGGTCGTGCCGGTTGCCGCCGACTGGCAGGCAGGGCGCTGGTTCGAGGACGTCAGGCACCTGTCGGTGCGGCAGCGCACACATGGCGTGTTCTATCGGGAATTCCTGCAGCCGTTCGGGCTTGGCAGCATCTCGGGCCTGTACATCCATCGCGGCGAGGGCGCCAGCGCTTTTCTCAGCGTACAGAGCGGCCTCGAATCGCAAGGGCTGTCCGACGAGCAGCGCCGCACCATCGAAATCATGGGCGCTCACATCAGCCGTGCACTGCGCATCCACGCACGCATCGGCGAGCTCGAAGCGCGCGTGGCCGCCGCGGAATCGGCGCTCGACGCGGTGCCCGTGCCGGTATTCCTGCTCGGCCCGCAGCGCGAGCTGCGCTATACGAACTGCGCGGCCGATCAGCTGATCGCCGCCGAACCGGCGCTGCGGATCGTCAACGGCCGTTTCGCGCCGGAAGGCTGCGTCGACGATGCGCAATGGCGGCATGCATTCGCACGCGGCGGGCTGCTGCTGCGTCGTGCGACCGGCGAGCCGCTGCCGCTCGCGTTGATCCCCGTTCCCGAACAGTCGCGCCTCGCGCGCGAACGGCCCGGCGTCGCGGCGCTGATGACGGCCGCCGACCTGCGTTCGCCGTCGGCGCGCGCGCAGCGCTTGCGGGTGTTCTACGGGCTGTCGTCGGCGGAAGCCGATCTCGCCGTGCTGCTGTGCTGCGACGGGCGCTCGCCGCAGGAATGCGCGGCGCTGCGCGGCGTGTCGATCGGCACGGTCCGCGCGCAGATCAAGTCGATCTACACGAAGACGGACGTGGCGCGCGCCGCGCAACTGACGTCGCTGGTCATGCAGACCTGAGCGATCGATGCGGGCGGGCGCGCCCGCGTTTTGACCTATCCGCCGCCGATTCCCTGCAGTATCTTGCCGGTCCCGCCGCAGACGGTGCACGCCTGTCCCTCCACCATGCCGGTGCCGCGGCAGACGCGGCACGTGTCCTCGCCGATGCCCGGCGCGTCGGCAGGGCCTTCGTCGCCGGCGTTCGGCGGGGTAGCCGGGTCGGGCGGCGCTGATCGCTTCGTGATCGACATGACTGGCTCCTTTCGCGTTTCACGCGGTGGCGGCGCGCATCGCGCGTGCCTGTCAGGCGGCGCGCCCGTCGACGACGGATCGATCACGCGGGTTATCGCGGCGGCGCGGCAACATTGTAGTCAGTCATCCTACAACGACAATCAATGCAGCGAAAGAAGGCCGTCAGGCAGGTGAAAACTGCGACGTCGACGGCCAATCTGCGCGCCGGCGCATTTCCGGAAAACGTTTCGCGAAAAAGTACGAAAACGGAGCATCCAGCTCTCGGATCACCTCGTAAGCCCTTGATGAAAGCCGTTCTAGGGGTATGCACCAAGTGAGTTAAACGATTAACCGACGTACATTTGCCCAACACGTCATACGACGTATGACTCTGCGGTTCGGGGAAGCGCGTCGGCGAAGTCCGCGCGGGCCGCCGGATCGCCGCACAACAACGATCGACCATCCAGGAGACTCACCATGAAGCACCGATTCACCGGCTCCCGTACCGCCCTGGCCGTCGCCTTGATGGCTGGCTTCGCGCTGTCCGCGCAGGCGCGTGTGTTCCGCTCGGCGGACGTCCACGGCGACAATTTCCCGACCAACATGGCCGTGAAGTTCATGGGCGACGCGTTGTCGAAGCAGACGGGCGGCAAGGATTCGATCAAGGTGTTCGGCAACAGCGCGCTCGGCTCCGAGAAGGACACGGTCGACCAGGTGCGGATCGGCGCGATCGACATGGCGCGCGTGAACGGCGCGTCGTTCAACGAGATCGTGCCGGAATCGCTGATCCCGTCGTTCCCGTTCCTGTTCCGCGACGTCGACCATTTCCGCAAGGCGATGTACGGCCCGGTCGGCCAGAAGATCCTCGATGCATTTACCGCGAAGGGGATGATCGCGCTGACGTTCTACGAGAGCGGCGCGCGATCGATCTACGCGAAGCGCCCGGTGCGCTCGCCGGCCGACATGAAGGGGCTGAAGGTGCGCGTGCAACCGTCGGACCTGATGGTCGACGAGATCCGCGCGATGGGCGGCACGCCGACGCCGATGCCGTTCGCCGAGGTATACACGGGCCTGAAGACGGGCCTCGTCGATGCGGCGGAAAACAACCTGCCGTCGTACGAGGAAACCAAGCACTACGAAGTGGCGCCCGATTACTCGGAAACGCAGCACGCGATGACGCCTGAAGTGCTGGTGTTCTCGAAGAAGATCTGGGACACGCTGTCGCCGCAGGAGCAGGCGGCGATCCGGAAGGCGGCGGCCGATTCGGTGCCGTACTACCAGAAGCTGTGGACCGCACGCGAGGCGTCCGCGCAGCAGCTGGTGACGAAGGGCGGCGCGAAGATCCTGCCGGCCGCGCAGATCGACCGCGCGGCGTTCGTGAAGGCGATGCAGCCGCTGTGGACCAAGTATGAAAAGACGCCGCAGATGAAGCAGATCGTCGACGAGATCGAGGCCACCAAGTGACGCGTCGCACTTCGCTGAATGGCGCCGCGACCGTGGGCTCGCCAGACGCGGCCGCCGCCGACGGCGCGACGCCGTGCCGGCCGCGCGCGGCCGCGCCGGTGCTGCGCTGCGTGAACGACGTGCTGTTCCGCGTGCTCGCCGTGATCGCGTCCGCGTGCCTCGCGGTGCTCACGGTGCTGGTGTTCTACGCGGTCGTGATGCGCTACGTGTTCGAGAACGCGCCGGATTTCGTCGAGCCGATCGCGCTGCTGCTCGTGATCGTGATCGCGATGTTCGGCGCCGCGATGAAGGTGCGCGACGGCGGCCACATCGGCCTCGATTCGCTGGTGCGCCGGCTGTCGCCGAAGGCGCGCACGGTCGTCATCGCGATCCAGCACCTGAGCCTGATCGCGTTCGCGATCATGATCATGATCGGCTGCGGCAGCATGGCCGCCGAGACGATGGGCGACCGCATCCCGATCATCGGGCTGCCCGAAGGCGTGCGCTACCTGATCACGATGCCCGCGGCGGTTGCGATCATCTTCTTCTCGCTCGAGCACCTGCTCGCGCTTCGTCGTTCTTCGTCGGGACAATAACGCCATGGAACTCGCGATCCTGTCCGTCAGTTTTCTGATATTCCTCGTGCTCGGCGTGCCCGTGTCGTTCGCGCTCGGCATTGCGTGCGTGCTGACCTACATGGTCGAAGGCCTGCCGATCGCGACTGCGATGCAGGCGATGATCTCGGGGATGAACGCGTTCTCGTTTCTTGCGGTGCCGTTCTTCATCTTCTCCGGCGAACTGATGCTGCATGGCGGCATCGCGGACCGGATCCTGCGCTTCGCGCAGGCGACCGTCGGCCACTTCCGCGGCGGCCTCGGGATGGCGAACGTCGTCGCGTGCACGCTGTTCGGCGGCGTGTCGGGCTCGCCGACCGCCGATACGTCGGCGATGGGCGGCGTGGTGATTCCGCTGATGAAGCGCGAAGGCTACAGCGCCGCGTACGCGGTCAACGTGACCACGCATGCATCGCTCGCCGGCGCGCTGATGCCGACGTCGACCAACATGATCATCTACGCGTTCGCCGCGCAGGGCATCACCGGGATGCTGCACGGCCAGCCGGTGAGCGGCGTGTCGATCGGCGACCTGCTGTTCTCGGGGCTCCTGCCGGTGTTGTGGGTGATGGGCTTCGTGCTCGCCGCCGCGTACTGGCAGGCCGTGCGTCACGGCTATCCGCGCCGCGAGGACGGCTCGTCCGCGCTGCCGCGGTTTCCCGGCTGGTATGCGGTGCTGCGCAGCTTCGTCGGCGCGGTGCCCGGGCTGATGGTGATCGCGATCATCCTCGTGTGCGTCGCGAAGGGCATCGCCACCGCGACCGAAGCGGCCGCGATCGCCGTCGTGTACTCGCTCGTACTGACCGCGGTGGTCTACCGCACGCTGACGGCCGAGAAGCTGCGCCGCGCGCTGTCGCATGCGGCGCGCACGACGGGCGTCGTGCTGCTGCTGATCGCGGTATCCAACATGCTGCGCTTCCAGATGTCGTACCTGGAGATTCCGGATGCGATCGAAGGGCTGCTGAAGCAGTCGACCGCGGCGCCGTGGCTGATGCTGCTGTACATCAACATCATCCAGGTGTTCCTCGGCACGTTCGTCGACATGGCCGCGCACATCCTGATCACGACGCCGCTGTTCCTGCCGATCGCGATGGCGTGCGGCGTCGGGCCGGTGCAGTTCGGGATCATGCTGTTGCTGAACTGCTCGCTCGGCCTCGTGCATCCGCCGATCGGGTCGGTGCAGTTCGTCGGTTGCGCGATCGGCAACGTGTCGATCGGCGAGACGACGAAGATGGCGTGGCCGTATTACCTCGCGATCTTCAGCGCGATCAACATCGTCACGTACATGCCGTTCTTCTCGACGTGGCTGCCGAGCCTGATCAGCGGGCACGCGGTATTCTGATTGCATGCTTCGCCCGTTGCGGCGCCGGACGACCGAGGGTGTCCGGCGCCGCGGTCGCATAAGCGCGCTTGCCGGCCCGTTGCGAGCCGGCTGCTCAATCCTGCCGCCCATCCGGCTCGACGTGGCGATCGGCCGATCGTTCGTCGCGCCAGTCCGCCAGCGCACGCCATAGCGCCGGGCGCGCATGGTCGCGCGGCGGCAACGGGATCACGCAGGCGACGCCCCGCACGTTGACCACCACGCCCGAGTCGGGCAGCGTGGCCGGGATGCCGGAGGACGAAGGGGCGGCGTCGGGTTCGGACGGGATGCCCCGGTCGGGCGGGTGTCGAAACAGCATGAGAAATCTCCGTGGCGCCGCGAAGCGGCGAATCAGTAACGGACCCGCCCGACCAGGCCGAGCGGATCGATCGCGTGCTGGACGGCGCCGGCGAGCTGCCGTTGGGCGGCCGGCACGTGCTTGCGGTAGTACGCGATATTGACCGGCCCGACGCCATGCTCCGCGCTGAAGCAGCCGCCTGCCTGCACGACGCGGTCGTACAGCGCGCCGCGCAGCGCCACTTGCTGCAGCGGCCCGTAGCGTTGCGCCGCGGTAGGCGGAATCGACACGACGAGATGGCAGCCGCCGTCGCCGAAATGGCCGAACGCATGACAGCGCAGCGCCGGATGCGCGGCGGCGAGCCACTGCTCGGCATCGGCGACGAATCCGGCCAGCGCGCCGCGCGGAAACGACACGTCGAACGACAGCGGCAGGCCGTCCTGCGCGACCGCGGCCGGCAGCGCGTCGCGAATCCGCCAGAACCGTTCGGCCGGCGCGCACGTCGCGTCGAGTACGACGCGTTCGTTCGCGAGCGCATCGAGCGTCGCGACCGTGCGTTCCTCGAGCAGCGCATCGAGCCCCGGCATGCCGGTCGCGATTTCGACGAGCGCGTAGCATCCGGCTTCACCGGGCTCGAACGGCACGCGCAATGCCGGAAACGCCGCCGCGACGCAACCGACCGCCGCCGCCGACATGAACTCGAACGCGGACAGCATCTCGCCGAATGCGCGTTCGAACGCGAGCAGGCCGGCGAGCGCCCCATCGTACGACGCGAACGCGACGAACGCCGCGCACGACGACCGTTCGAGCGGCGCGAGCGCGAACGACACGGCGGTGACCAGCCCGTTCGCGCCATTCGCGCCGATGAAGCATTGCGCGACGTCGAAGCCCGCGTTGCGCTTGCGCAGCGGCGCGAGCGTATCGATCACGGTGCCGGCTTCGTCCGCCAGCACGACTTCGACGCCGAGCACGTGACGGCGCATGTCGCCGTACTTGACCAGGCGGCTGCCGCCCGCGTTCGCGCCGACGAGGCCGCCGGCCGCCGGATCGCTGCCGAGATCGAGCGGCACGCAGAGGCCGGCTTCGCCCGCCACGCGATTGAGGTCGGACAGCCGCACGCCGGCGTCGACCGTGATGCTGCGATTGGCCGGGTCGAACGCGCGAACGGCGCGCATCCGCTCGAACGACACCACGCATTGCGTGCCGCTGCGATCGGGCACGGCGGCGCCGACGAGGCCGCTGCGCGCGCCCTGGGCGACGAGCGCGATCCGGTGCGCGACGGCGACGCGGGCGAGCGCGCGCACGTCGGCGGTCGATGCCGGCCGCGCGACGCCGAGCGGCACGCCGCCGTGCTGCATGACGTCGGTCGCATACGGCTCGCAGGCCGTGCCTTCGAGCCAGCCGTCGCCGAGCGCCGCGGCGAGCGCCTGCCGTTGCGCGGCGTGTGCCGCGTGTGCGGGCAACGCGTTCATCGTCAGCGTGCTCGCGCGAGCTGCTTGCGCAGCCGGCCGCGCACGACGACCAGCGCGATCAGCGGCACGACGCCGCCCCACAGCGGGCTGTGGCGCATCGCAATCGACACCGCGAGCGCGACGACGGTAACCGCGAGCAGCACGAGCGACAGCGAACGCGTGCGCGCATGGTCGACGAACGTGCCGTCGACGAAGCCGCCGTCCGACCAGGCGGTATGCACGATGCCGACCACCAGCACGCAGACGAGCATCGCGGCCGGCCCGAGTTCCTCGCCCCACAGACGGCTACCTGTCGGCGACACGAGCGCGAGCACCGCGCCGATCACGAGGAACAGGTCGACGCCGATCGCGATGCTGTTGCGCTCCGCGCGGCGCATCAGCATCGCGCCGTGCACGAGCGCGAGCACGCCGCCGATCAGGAACGCATGGGTCCAGCGCAGGTCCGGCTGCTCGGGGCCGAGCCGGCCGTAGAACAGGAACACGATCGCCGGCAGGAAGTTGCTCGCGTGCAGCAGGTAGTCGGTTATGGGATGGTTCGATTTCATCGGTGTCTCTCCTTCGTCGAAACAGCGTGGCGACGCGTCACGCGTCGTGCCAGCGGAACAGCCGCGCGGCGGCGAACAGGAACAGCGCGGTGCACGCGGTCATGCCGAGCAGTTGCGGCGCGAGCTGCGCGTACGGCGCGCCGTCGACCAGCGCGCCGCGCAGCGCGACCGCGAACTGGTTGGTCGGCAGGAACGCGAGCCCGGCCTTCAGCCACGCGGGCGCGTCGTGCATCGGGATCGTCAGGTCGCTGAAGAACAGCAGCGGGTAATACGTGACGTTGCACGCGAGTTCGGCCGCCGCGAGCGAGCGGGTGCGGCTCGCCAGCAGCACGCCGATGCTCAGCACCATCGCCGCGCCGAGCAGCACGATCGGCAATGCGCGCAGCCCGTCCGGCGTCGCGATCGGCAGCGCGATGCCGAACGCGACGCGCGCGACCGTCAGCAGCACGAGCGCCGACAGCGCCATCATCGCCATCCGCGCGACGATCAGCGCGGCGAGGAACACGCCGCGCGACACCGGGAAGCACACGTAGAGCTTGAACGTATTGCGCTCGCGCAGCGCGGCGATCGCGGTGGTCGTCGAATTGAGGCCGATCGCCATGAACGCCATCACCAGGATGCCGGTCGCGAAGAATGCGCCATAGTCGAACGGGCGGCGCGTCGGCGCGGCGTTCTCGAAGCGCGCCTGCGCGGCCGGCAGCCCGAGCCGCTGCGCGGCGCAGCGCGCGAGCGCGATCTCGACGACGCGCGACGCGGCCTTTACCGCGAGCGAGCCGTTGAAGTCGTAGCGGATCGTCGCCGGCGTGCGTTCGTCCGCGCCGAGCACGACGATCACGCGATCGGCCGGCGCGCCGCGCCCGCCGAAGGTCGCCTTCACCGTGTCGCTGTGCGACAGGCTGGCGACGATCTGCGCCTGGCACGCCTGGTTGTACGGCGTCGCGCCGCCGGGCAAGTCGAATGCGACGTCGGCCGTGCCGAGCGAGCCCGAGCCGCCGAACGCGAACAGCATCACGCTCAGCAGGAACACCGGGAACACGAGCGTCCAGAACAGCGACGAGCGGCTGCGCAGATAGCCGAGCAGCTCGTTGCGCACGAGAATCAGGAACACCTTAATCATGGGTCGGGCCCTCGGTGCACAGGCGCAGCAGGTCGCCCGGCGTGCTCGGCGCGAGCGCGAGATGCTGGATGCCCTGTTCGCCGACGATCCGGTGCACGTTCGGATGCAGCGTCGCGTCGCCGAACGCCTCGACCACATGCGTGGCCGACACGCGCACGCCGGTCACGCCCGGCAGCGCGGCGAGCCGCTTGCGCAGCGCGCGCGCGTCGGCTTCGTCGCGGCAATGCAGGACCGCGCGCGCATCGCCGACGAGTTTGGCGCGCAGCGTGTCCTGGTCGCCCTGGTAGCGCACGCCGCCGTCGCGCACCCATACGAGATCGTCGACCACGCTCAGTTCTTCGTCGGAATGGCAGATCATCGCGACGCTCGTGCCGCTCGCGCGATGACGCAGCAGGTCGATCACGACGCCCGCATAGCGGCGGTCGAGCCCCGTGAACGGCTCGTCGAGCACGGCCAGCTCCGGCCGGTGCGCGAGCGCGACGTACAGGTCCACGCGCTGGCGCTGCCCCTTCGACAGCGCGCGGCATGGCTTGTCGAGCAGCTCGGCGATGCCGAGCGCGTCGGTGATCGCCGCATCGGTGTGCGCGTACATCGCGCGGTGCAGCGCGACGATCTCGGATACGCGTAGATGATCGGGATACTCGACCTTCTGCAACTGCGCGCCGAGCCGCCGCAGCGACCGCGAATCGCGCATGAAGCGTTCGGCCGGCACGTCGAGCACGCGCACGTCGCTGCCGCCGCGCCGGAAGCCGAGCAGCGTTTCGAGCAGCGTGGTCTTGCCCGAGCCGTTCGGGCCGACGATCGCGGTGATCGCACCGAGCCGGAACCGCACGTGGCGCGCGGACAAGCGGAAATCGCCGGCCGCGACGTCGATCGCGCGCGCGCCGAGCGCCGCGCCCGGCGCATGCGCGTCGGGCAGCGGCGGCGTGCCCGTGCGCTGCGGCCGGTCGAACGCGGCGGGCGGGCCGAACATCGCGCGCACGGACGCAAGAAACGAAACGCTCATCGTCGGCATCCTCAGTCGAACAGCATGACCTGCGTGTCGCGCGCGCCCCGGTACGGGTTGCGGCCGTGCGCGACCAGCATGTTGTCGACGACGAGCACGTCGCCGACCTGCCACGGGAACGCGCATTCCTCGTCGTCGAGCGCGTCGTAGATCGCCACCAGATCGTCGAACGGCATCGGCGCGCCGTCGCCGTAGCGGATCTCGTACGGGAACGCGGCGCGCGCGCCGTAGATGCGCTGCAGGTAGCGATAGCTGAGCTCACCCATCGAGCGTGGGTTCGGGTGCTGCGCGCTCGCCTGGTTGAACCACACCGTCTCGCCGGTGCGCGGATGCGTGCGCAGCGCGCTGCCGACGTGCGACACGGTCACGCTGCCGTCGTCGAGCCAGCGGCAGCCGACGCCGCGCTCCGCACACAGCCGCTCGACTTCGTCGCGCGCCGTCGTGCCGAACGCGTCGTCCCACGGCCGGTGGTACGCGGCGAACGGCAGGTTCGGGTTCGCGGCGATGCCGTCCGCGCGGTCGCCCGGCGCCGCGAAATTGCGCAGATACATCACGCCGCGCTCGGCGAACCGCGCGCGCAGCGCGGCCGGCAGGCGCGCGGTCACGCGCCGCATGTCGCAGATCGGCGTTTCGCCGCCCGCGTCGGCCGGTTGCCGGCAGTAGAACGCGACGAGGCGCGGGAACGCGGGCATGTAGGCCATCTCCTGATGCAGCCCGATCTTGAACGGCGGCGGCATGCGGGTCGATTCGTACACCTGGCCGTCGATCTGCCGGCGCGGGGCGGCGCCGGCCGTATAGCCGTTCGCGTGCGCCGGATACAGCGCGCCGAGGCGGCCGAACGCGGCGGTGTCGGGCACCGCGAAGCCGCGCCACAGCAGCGCGCCGCATGCATCGAGCAGCGTGTCGATCGTGTCGAGCCGCGAGCGGTACCACGCGACGAACATTTCCGGCGACGTCGCGAGTTCGGCGCTGCGCGGCGTCACGCACAGCGGCAGCGTCGCGCCGGGCGCGACCGGCGCGCACTGCACGTCGTCGGCGCCGAGCCGCACGGCCGCATGCGCGGCGAGGAAGGCGAGATCGGTCATCGCTCAGGCCAGCGCCGGTTTCTTCAGCAGGATTTCGAAGCCGAGCGCGCCGAGCCCCATGCTCGGGCTGTAGATCGACGCAACGGCAGTCAGGCCGGCTTCGGCCACCAGCGCATGCGCTTCGTCGAGTGTGATCTTTTCCTCGACGTGGGTCGGCGGATAGTCGGCGGCCGCGCGCAT
Source organism: Burkholderia sp. BCC1047 (assembly GCF_902833155.1). Classification (NCBI taxonomy): domain Bacteria; kingdom Pseudomonadati; phylum Pseudomonadota; class Betaproteobacteria; order Burkholderiales; family Burkholderiaceae; genus Burkholderia; species Burkholderia sp. BCC1047. Next base: position 140,307 of record NZ_CADFEH010000010.1, read on the forward strand.
CTCGGTGAAGCGGTCGAGCAGGTGCTGCGGCGCGTCGCGGCGCATGTCGTGCACCAGCGCGATGCCGCCCGGCTCCAGCACGCGATACATCTCGGTCAGGCTGAGTGCCTTGTCGGGCAGGTGATGCAGCGTCGCGCGGCCGACCGCCATCGTCAGCGTGCCGTCGTCGAACGGCAGCGCGAGTGCGTCGCCGACGCGCATCTCGATCGTGTCGTCGAGCCCCAGTTCGTGAATGCGCGGGCGGCCTTCGTCGAGCATCGCCGGATCGAGGTCGATGCCGACGTAGCGCCAGCCGCGCATCGCCGGATCGGTCGCGAGCCGCACCGGCACGACGCCGGTGGCCGTGCCGATATCGGCGATCGTGCCGGCCGTCATCCCGCGCGCGAGCTGGCGGATGCGACTGATGAACAGCAGGTCCCACGGTTCGAGCGTTTCGGTGGCGAAGCGATCGTAGTCGTTCGCCGGGCGCAGGTTCTTGAGCAGCATGACGTTCCTTGTGCGAAAGGGTGAGGGTTCACAGCCAGCCGACCGGCACAGCGGCCAGCAGCCGTCGCGCGGTCGCGCTGTTGACGCCGAACGCCGGGCGGCGGCGCCGTTCCACGGCATGCGCGGCCATCGCTGCGATGCGCGCGCCGAGCCCGACGCCGACGCCCCAGGACGGCGCGGCGACGCCGAGTTCGAGCAGCGTCGCGGCGGTCAGGAAATCGATGTTCGGCCGCAGCGCGCGACGCGCGTCGGCCTGTGCGCAGCACGCGTCGAACAGCGTCATGTATCGGCCGTCGAAGCCTGCTTCCGTCAACCGGCCACGTATGTGCGGCGGACGCGGATCGGCGACGAACAGCGGATGGCCGAAGCCGTACAGCGTGCGTTTCGCGTCGAGCGCCGCGTCGATCGCCGCGCGCCCGGCCGTATCGAGCGCCGTAGCCGGCGCACCGGCGCCGCCCGGCACCGACTGCGCGAGCGCGGCGAGCCACTGCATCGCTTCGAGCGCCGCGCCGACGTGCGACGGCCCGCTCGCGAGAAAGCCGGATGCGACGGCCTGCGTCAGCGTGACGCCGGTGCCGATCGCGACGCGCGGCGCGAGCACGGTCGGCGTGATGTAGCCGAAGCCGGCGTGCCACGCGACGAGCAGCATGTCCATCGCCGCTTGCGCCGGTGCGTCGTGGCGCGTCGCGCCGGTCAGCACGAGCATGCGTTGCGCTTGCGTCTGCGCTGCCTCGAGCGCCGTGCTGCCGGCGCCGGCGCCGGCGCCGGCGCCCGCGCCTGCCGCGAACGGCCGGCCCTCGATCGCCGCATGCAGCAGAAACGGCGCGGCGGCCGCGCACAGCAGCATCGTGTCGAGATCGACATCGCCCGGCGCCGCGCCTTGCACGCGTGCGGTCACGTCGTCGAGGCCGCGCAGCAGGCCGGACGCGGCCGCGAACACCGGCGCGACGCCGGCCGCGCCGAGCTCGGCCGCGACCGACTGCGCGACCGCGCCCGGCGCCAGCGCGTCGGCGAACGCGGCGAGCCGCGCGCCGATCGTCGCCTCGTGCGCGCGATGGTCGGCGCTGCCGGGCGCGACGTCGAACCACAGGTGCGCGAGCGCGCCTTCGAACGTCGTCGCGCCGATCAGCGCGTTCAGGTCGAGATCGCGCACGCGCAGCGCTTCGGGGTCGAGCGTCGCGCCGTCGATGTCGGTGCCGCGATGGCGCGTCGCCGGGCGGCCGAGCAGATTGCGCGGCGCATCGTCGGTCGCGGTGATGGTGGCGGAGGTGCCGGAATCGAGCGTCGTGTCCATGTCATTCCACCGCGGCGAGTTCGTCGCTGCTGACGCTGATCGCCGCGTGCGCCATCGCGGCGATCACGGCGGCGTGCTGGTCGACGACGGGCAGCACGTTCGCGAAGTAGTAGCGCGCGCTTTTCAGCTTGCCGCGATAGAACGCGAGTTCGGCCGGCGCGTCGGCCGTTTCCGGCGCATCGAGCCGGCGCGCGGCGATCGTCGCCGATTCGAGCAGCACCCATGCCGACGTGACGACGCCGAACATCTCCAGAAAGCGCGTGTAGAACTGGCTGCTGCGATGCGTATGGCCGTCCTGCACGTCGCGCGCGATGTCGTCGAGCGCGGCGGCGATGCGGTCGGCGCCCGTGCGCAGCGCATCGAACAGCGGCCGCAATTCCGCCTGCGTGCCGGGTTGATGCTGCTGCGCGAGGAACGCGTCGAGTTCGTCGCGGTAGTACTGGATCAGCCGCGAATGGCGGCCGAAGCCGAGCTTGTCGCGCACGAGATCCTGCGCCTGGATGTAGTTCGTGCCTTCCCAGATCGACAGGATCTTCACGTCGCGCGCGTTCTGCTCGACCGGGCTCGCATCGGTATAGCCGAGCCCGCCGTGCACCTGGATCGCCGTCTCGCAGATGCGCCACGCCTGGTCGGAGATGAACGCCTTGCAGATCGGCGTCAGCAGCAGTTGCAGCTTGCGATGACGCTCGATCTCGGCCGGGTCGGCGTCGGGCGTCGCCTCGAGCATCGCCGCGCGCGTCGCGGTGGCCGCGAGCTTGCCGAGCAGGCCGCGGCAGCCGTCGACGCGGCTTTTCATGTCGACCAGCATGCGCTGCACGTCCGCGTGCTCGACGATCGCGACGCGTGCGGCGTTCGTGTTCGACGCGCGCTCGATCGGCCGGCCCTGCAGCCGGCGGCCCGCATACTCGACCGCGTGCAGGTACGCGCTCGACGCGACGCCGACGCCGAACATCCCGGTGCTCATCCGCGCCTGGTTCATCAGCGGCATCAGCTGCAACAGCCCGACGTTGCGGCGGCCGCCGAGCAGCCAGCCTTTCGTCGTGCCGTTCGAGCCGAACACGAGATGGGTGTTCGCGCAGCCCTTGAGCCCCATCTTGCGCGGCAGGCCGATGCAGTCGACGTGGTTCGGCTGCAGCTCGCCGGTGGTTTCGTCGGGCCAGAAGCGCGGCACGACGAGGCACGATAGCGAGAACGAATCCGGCGACGCGGTGTCGATGCGCCCGAGCACGAAGTACAGCGTGTTTTCCGTCAGCTCGTGCATGCCGGCCGAGATATAGACCTTCTCGCCGTCGATCGCGTAGATGTCGCGTTCGAGCGGCGTCGCGCGCAGCGCGACCGCGGTCAGGTCGGTGCCGGCCTGCGGCTCGGTCGCGCAGAAGCACGCGTCCCAGCGGTACGCTTCGAGCGGCGCGATCAGCGCCTTCTGGTGCGGCGTGCCGTGCATCTGCAGCAGCTTGACCGCGGGGCGCGTGAAGCCGCCGTACGTCATGAACGACGGATTCGCGCCCATGAACATCTCGTAGATCATCTGCGTGACGATCGGCGGCAGCCCGTGCGCGGTACCGAACAGCGTGTTCGACCACTCGTCGCGAAAGCGCGCCCACAGCGCGTGGAAATGCGAAGGAATCCGTACTTGGCCGTCGTCGAGCAGCGTGCAGCCCTCGACGTCCGCCTGCTGGTAGCTGCGGCCGAGGTCGAGCGCGAAATCGCGTGCGCGTTCGAGCAGCGCATCGATCGACGCGCGATCGTGCGTGCCGTACAGGCCGTGTTCCGCCAGGAACCGCTTGTCGGCCTCGAACAGTTCCCACAGAAAGAAGCGCAGCTCGCGCAGGCTGACCTTGTAGGCGCTCATCATGCATCTCCTTCGATATCGAGCGCGGCGTCGAGGCCGCCGGCGAGGTCGACGACGGCTGCTGCCGCCGCGCCATGCAGCGCCGCGTCCCATACGAGCACCGTGCGGCGTTCGCCTTCGTCGAGCGCGCCTGCGAGCCGGATCAGCGCGGCGGCCGATTCGGCTGACGACAGATGGCCCGACCCGTCGTGCTGGATGCGCGCGGGGACCGGAATCGACGCGGCGTCGGCCACGCGCGCCGCGAAGCCGGGATCGAAGCCGGGCGGCACGCACCAGTCGATCTGGTTCGCACGCAGGTTGGCCTGGTCGAGCGCGCGGCGGATCGCGCGCGCGGCGACCGGCGCGAGCGTGTCGCGCAGCGCGGCCGGCGCGTCGGCCCACGGATCGGCGATCGACGGCCCGAATTCGAGCGCGACGGAGCGCACGCCACTCCACGCGGCCGGCTCGGGCGACGGGCCCGCGCGCGACACGAGCAGCGCGGCGGCCGCGTCGCCGTAGCCGACCAGGTCGCCGAACTGGCGGAAGAACGGGTAGAGCCACTTGTCGCTGAGGATCACGAGCGCCTGGTCGCCTTCGTCGCGCAGCAGCCCGTCGAGCAGCATCAGCGCCGAATACCAGCCGAGCGTGCCGTTCTGGCCGAGCGCGAACGGCGTCACGCGCTGCAGCCCGAGTTCGTACTGCATGCGGCCGACGACCGAGTCGCCGATGCCTTCGTTGAGCGCGCAACTGGCGACGATCACGTGCGTCGTGCGGGCCAGCGGGCCGGAGCCGAGCTGGTCGCGCAGGTCGAGCGCCGCATCGGCGGCGAGATCGGCGAGGCTGCGCCCGGGCGGCGCGACGCGCAGCGCGGGCCGGCCGCCCGGCGCGAGACGCGTGCCTTCGTCGGGCGTCAGCGCGCCCAGGCCGCGCGGCCGCGCAAAGCGCGCCTGCGGCAGCAGCAGGTGCCGGTAGCCGGGATGGCGCTCCTGCGCCTGGATCGCACTGAACACGACGGCGGGCGGCAGCACCACGACGCCGCCGGACAGCGCGAGCGTGCCGGGCGCGGCGACGCGCGGCGCGCCGACACAGGTTTCATCGAGCGTCGACAGGGTCATGCGGCGGTCTCCTCGAGGTTCGGGCGCGCGAACGCGTCGCGATACTGCGCTTTCAGCGCCGGTCGGTCGATCTTGCCGTTCGGGTTGCGCGGCAACGCGGGCAGCGGCTCGACGACGAGCGGGTTCATGTAGGTGGGCAACGCGTCGCGGCATGCGCGGGCGATGTCGGCGCGGCACGCGTCGGCGTCGAGCGTCGACACGACGCACGCGGCGATCGCCTCGCCGAGCGCCGGGTGCGGGACGCTGAATACGGCAGCCTCGCGAATGTGCGGCAGCGCGAACAGCACGTCCTCGACCTCGGTCGGGCTCACGCGATAGCCGGACGTCTTGATCATGTCGTCGCCGCGCGCGACGAAGTACAGGTAGCCGTCCGCGTCGCGCCGCACGATGTCGCCGGACCACACGGCGACGTCCGGGCGCGGGATTTCGCCGTGGCGGCGCGGCAGCGGGCGAAAGCGCTGCGCGGTCAGCTCGGGCCGGTTCCAGTAGCCGAGCGTGACGAACGCGCCGCGATGCACGAGTTCTCCGGGCTCGTCGGCCGCGCATTCGCTGCCGTCCGCGCGCAGCACGAGGATCTCCGCGTTCGGCACGGCCTTGCCGATCGACGTCGGGCGCAGCGCCGCGTCGGCCGGCGGCAGGTAGGTCGAGCGGAATGCCTCGGTCAGCCCGTACATCAGGTACGGCGACGCGTGCGTGAACAGCGCTTGCAGGCGATGCAGCAGCGGCGTCGCGAGATGGCCGCCGGTGTTCGCGAAGCGGCGGATTCGCGTACGTGCGGTGTCGCTCCAGCCGGCGGACGCAAGCTGCATCCACAGCGGCGGCACGCCGGTGATCGACGTGACGCCGAACGCGTCGCAATGGCGCGGCACTTCGGCCGGCTGCAGGAAGTCGAGCGGCGTGTAGCACGCGCCGGACGCGAGCGCGGTCGTCAGTTGGCTCAGGCCCGCGTCGAAGCTGAGCGGCAGCACGCCGAGCACGACGTCGTCTTCGGCGAGCTGCTGGTACGCGGCGACGCTGAACGCGCCCGACACCAGGTTGCGATGCGACACGACGACGCCTTTCGGCTTGCCGGTCGAGCCGGACGTGTAGAGCAGCGCGGCCGGATCGTCGTCGACCGGGCGGCCGGCGGCGGGCAGTGCCGGCGCGTCGGTGTCGGCTGCTTCGATCGCATCGGCCAATTCCTCGATCAGCAGCGTGCGTTCACCGACGAGCGCGGCGAGTGTTGGCAGGCGCTTGAGCCGCTGCGCGCCGGTCACGAACAGCGCGGCGCCGCTGTCGGCGACGATGTGTTCGATCTGCGCTTCCTTCAACTGCGGATTGACCGGCACGAAGATCGCGCCGAGTGCGTTGGCCGCGAGCATCGCGACCACGGTTTCGATGCGCTTCGGCGCGTAGATCGCGACCCGTTCGCCGCGCTGCACGCCGCGCGAGGCGTGCGCGGCGGCGGCGCGCCGGACCGCGCGCGCGAGCTGGTCGTAAGTCAGTGTGCCGCCGCCGTCGGTATACGCCGGACGATGCGGCCAGCGCTCGGCGCCGTGTTCGAGCAGGTCGGCGATGCTGATCAATGCGTTCATGATCGGCTCCTCGGGTTCAGGCCGGCCGCACGTACACGTGCGCGGCTTCGTGGGACAGGAAATGCGCCATCGAGTACGTGCGGTGATAGGCGCCGCAGCGCGCGAACACCGCGATGTCGCCGACCTGGGGCGGCGCGCCCGTATCGTCGCGGCCGATCACGTCCGCGCGGCTGCAGGTGCTGCCGACGTACAGCGTCGGCACGCCACGGGGCGGCGGCGCGGGCGTGCGGCGCACGAGCGACGGCGCGGCCAGGCGGCGCATCATCGTTTCGGTCTGCGCGAGCAGGAACGCATGCGACAGCCCGCCGTCGCAGACCGCGATCGTGCGGTCCTGCCACGGCTTGACCGCGACGACGCGCGTCGCGAACACGCCCGCATCGGCGAAGATCGCGCGGCCGGATTCGTGGGCGAGCGAATACTGGCCGGCGAGCGGCGCGAGCGCGGTCGCATAGCGTTCGAACGCTATATCGCCCGGATGATCGTCGGCAAAGCCGCCGCCGAGGCTCAGCGACGCGAGCGGCGCACCGTTGGCCGGTGCGAGATCGCGCGCCAGCGCCGCGAGCCGTTCGGGCAACACGAGCGTGTCCGGCTGCGTCGGGTCCTGGCGGATGAACGAATGCGGGCCGGAGAACACATGCAGCCCGGCGACGGGCAAGCCGGCGGCCGCGAGCGTGCGCACCGCGTCGTGCGCCTCGTTCGGCGTCATCCCGAAGTGGTCGTGCCACAGCGCCCTTGCGTGTTCACCCGCTAACGCGCCGGCGTTCACGCGCAGCAGCACGGCGCCCGGCGTGCTGCCGCCGGCCGCCGCTTCGCGGGCGAGCGGCACGAAGCGCGCGACCGCGTCCGGGTTGTCGAGCACGAAATGGCAGCGCGACGCGAGCCCCGCGCGCATGAACATCTCGTCCATCGACGGATTGTTCAGGTAGCGCGGCGTCTTGATCCGGCCGATCACCGCGTCGAGTTCGCCGCGGCTCGCGAGTTCGACGCCGTCCTCGTACGCATGCGCGCAACGCGCGAGCATGTCCTGATTCGGGTTCGCCTTCAGCGACACGATCAGCCGCGTGCCGAGCCGCGCCTTCAGCGACCGGTAGCGGGCGATCGCGACCTCGGGCTCGTACACGTAGCACGGCGTGCGCAGATCGGCGATCCACGCCTGATCGGCGGCGGCGGGAAGCGGGCGCTCAGGCGTCATGGCGGCTCACCGGATGGAGCGTGGCGGCCGCATACGCGCCGCAGTTCGACTGCATCACGCCGAGCACGCGCCGGCCATGCGCGACCGCATCGAGCCCGACGTCGGCCAGGTTGATCGGGAAATCCGAACAGCACGCGTGGCCGCGCGCATGGATGTTGTCCGCATAGAGCCGCTCGGCCGGCACGCGCATCGCGCGGCACAGCGCGCTCCAGCCGGGCAGGTCGGCGTTGTGCGGCAGCACGAGGTCGTATGCGTCGAGCGCATGCGGCTCGAGCGCGACGGCTGCGTCGATCGCACGGCGCGTGTACGGCCACTCCATCATGATCAGGTCGGCCTCGTTCGCGGCGACGGTGTCCGACCCGCGATGCCATTTCGCATGCGTTTCGATCGCGATGCCGCCGAGCCGGTTCTTCGTGCTGTTGCGCGCGATCAGCATCGCGGCCGCACCGTCGCACTGCACGCCCGTCATCTGCCGCATCCGGTAATCCTCGCCGTACACGCGGTCGGACGACACGACGAGCGCCGTGTCGAGTTGCGGATGGCGGCGCATCAGCGCGCGCACGGTCTCGATGCCGGCCGCGACCGACACGCAGTTCAGTTGCGCGACGGAGCCGAGCCACAGCGGCTCGATGCCGAAGCGCGCGGCCACTTCGTGCGGCAGGCTGCGCGGCGCGGGCGGCACGCTGAACTGCTGCGTGTGCACGTGCACGATCGCGCCGACGTCGGACGGATGCACGCGCGCGGTGTCGAGCAGCCGGCCGACCGCCGCGATCGCGAGATCGGTCTCGCTCGTGTCGAGCGCCATGTGGAAATAGCGGCTGCCCGACTGCGCGATCGCGGCCGCCCGCTGCGCCGGGTAGTCGCGCTCGGCGGCCCAGGCCTCGATATCGACGGGCGGGCCCGGCAGCTCGTAGGCCACCGCGTCGATGCCGATCCAGAAGCCGGCGTCGTGGGATGCGGGGGAAGAGGGCATCGTCATGTCAATTGAGCGGCATCGCCGCGTAGTCGAGGACGTCGAGCTTTTCGAAGGTGGCCTGCACGGTCGGCGTGAGCAGGCCCATCTCGCGGATCGTCGGCACGAGGCGCCGGAAGATCGAGCGGCGGATCGAGCTCGATACCGGCGACTCGCGCACCATCGCGCTGCATTCGCGCTTGGACAGCCCCATCGGTTCCCAGATGTCGTCCGCGCACAGATGCTCGTACAGCACGGCCGCGCCTTCGCAGATGAATTCCTCGCGCTCGCGCAGCTCGTGCGAACTCATCTCCGCGTACACGCGGCACAGCGTGATCCGGCCGACCGCGAAGTGGCGCGCTTCGTCGCGCTGGATCCGCAGGAACAGGTCCTTGATGAACGGGTCGGTGCTGTACGCGACGACGCTCTGGAAGATCGACAGCGCGATGCCCTCGACCAGCACCTGCATCCCGAGGTTCGTCATGTCGAGCGCGTTGCTCGTGATCGTGTCGTGCAGCAGCCCCTTCAGCGAGCGGCTCATCGGGTAGCTGACGTCGAGCTTCTCGTTGACGAGCTTCGCGTACGCCTCGACGTGGCGCGCTTCGTCCATCATCTGCGCGGCCGCGCACAGCCGCGCGCTCAGGCCGTTTTCGGCCGACGCGAGCTTCGACGCGCAGATCAGCGCGGCCTGCTCGCCATGCAGGATCTGCGACAGCAGCCAGCCCTGCGCGTGGTGGCGCACCTCGTGCTTGTCGGCGTCGGCGAGCTTGCCCCACAGCTCGGTGCCGTAGATCAGCAGCGTCGGGTCGGGCATGCCGAGCGGGTTCGCCGGGTCGAGGTCGTGGTTCCAGTCGACGTCGGTCGCGACGTCCCACTGCGCGGCCTTCGCCTTCTCGTATAGCCGGTTGAGCGCCTCTTCGCGCAGCGTGTAGTCGTTCGACATCAGCGCGTCGACGGGCATCGACCAGCGGATATCGGCCGTGTCCTGCATCACGGTAAGCGTGTCGTTCATCAGGGTCTCCCCGGCCGCGCGGCGGCGCCGGAATGATGGGCGGAATCGGTGAATGGGGCGGCGCGCGACGCGCCAGGGTGCGGTTCGAGCCGGATCGCGAACGCCGGCCACGCGCCGCGCAGTTGCGCGTCGAACGCATCGGCGAGCCGCGCGGGCCAGATCGCGCAGCACACGCGGTTGTCGCCGGCGAATTCCGCATCGCGCAGGATGCGGTCGCCGATCCAGACGACCGGTGCGCCGCGCGCGGCATCGCGCAAGGCTTCGTCGTACAGGTGCACGCCGAGCAGCACGTGCGGCGCGAGCAGCTCGGCCGGCAGCGCGCCGAAATACGGCGCGCACACTTCGATGAACAGGCGCGCGTCCGGGTGCACCGCGTCGCGAATCCGCGCGGTGACTTCGGCGAGGAATGCGAAATACTGCACGTGGTCGAGCAGCACGCGGCGCTCGCCGCCGGCCGCGTCCGACGTATTGTTCGCGTCGTACGCATCGCTGGCCGCTTCCGCGAGCGCGGCGCGTGCGTAGTCGGTGGGCGTGTCGAGCGGCATCCGGTACGCGCTGGCCGCGACCGCGACTGGCTGGCGCGCATCGCGCTCGATCCGGTAGGTGAAGTGAACGGGTCGCACCATCTCACGCCTCGCCGTCGAGAGAGAACGTCGCGTCCGGCGCGAACGCGACGTCGGCGATCGCGTAATAGCCGTTCAGTGCGAGCGAGCAGACGGCCGCGCGGCGCGGCGTGTCGCCGGCGCGGTGCGCGAGCAGCACCGACAGCCACGGGTCGCTGCCGAACGCATGGCCGAACACGCCGTGGCCGTCCGGCAGCAGCGGCGTCTTGCCGACCGACGCGAGCAGCGCGCGCCGCGACGTGGCCGGAAAGAACGGCAGCGCCGCGTGCAGGCCCGGGCGCGCCGCGCAGAACGTGCGGATGTCGCGGCCGAGCCGCACGACCGCGCTGGACGGCGGCGCGGCGTCGGCGATCACCGACTGCGCCGGCTCGCGGCCGACGTCGACGAGCAGCGTGCAGACGCCGAAGCCCGAGCGCCCCCAGGCGGGGTTGCCGTGCCAGTACGTATAGCCGTGCACGTCGATGTCGACGATCTGCAGCAGCAGCGTGCGCGGCCCGGTCTCGGCCGCGGTCGCGAGCGTGCGGCGCAGCACGTAGCCCCAGCCCGCGCATTCGTACGAGCAGGTCATCCAGTCGGGCGTGTAGTCGTTCGCGCCGGCCAGCGCCCGCGCGAACACGCGATGCTGCGGCGAATCGTTCATCAGCAGCATCGACAGGATCGTCGAGCTGACCACGTAGTCGTCCGCGCCGACCGCGCCGCACAGCCGCTCGCGCTCGGCGCACGCGAGCGTGCCGATCGCGTGCGCCGTGTCGTCGAGCGGCACGGCCGCGCCGTCGCGCGACGGCGCGACGCGCCGGTACGCGAGCGCCTGCACGGTCAGCGCGGTCGCCGGGGCCGGCTCGACGGCGGCGGTCGCCACGGGGGCAAGGGGCGCGAGCATCGCCGTATCAGGCCGCGTGCTGCTGGCTGCGCAGTTGCGCGTCGAGCTGCTGCAGCGTCGTGTACTGCGTGATGTTCAGCGCTTCCGGATCGATCGAACCGTAAAGCTGTTCGCAGAACACGATCAGCTCGACGATGTTCAGCGAATCGATGCCGAGTTCGCCGATGCCGGCGTCCGTGTCGACGGTTTCGACGTTGAGGATCTTCGCGACTTCGCGGGACAGGATGTCGAGCGCGTCGGCCGGAACGTTCTGGGTCGTCATGAGGGGAGCTCCTGGAGTTGAGTTGAATGGATCGGGATCGATCGGCCTGTCGCGTGGATCAACTGCCGGCTTCGCAGCGCAGGCTCTTGCGAAGCTCGTGATAACAACGGTACGAACTGCCTTCCATCTTCGAAAACGCCAGCAGGTCGCGCTGGTCGTCGAACAGCGGCACCTTGCCGTCGCGCACGAGAGCGCTCAGGAACTCGTTCGACAGCAGCTTGATCGCTAGCACGCGCTGCACCTTGCCGAAGCTGTAGTGCGCGTCGTCGGTCTGGGTGCGCGCGGCGTCCGCGATGAAGCGGTGCACGGCGCGCGCGTCGGCATCGAGTTCGACGCGGCCGGTCCGTTCGAGCCAGCCGACGTGCGCCATCAGCGCGCGGACGAAGTACGGCCGCACGACGGTCAGGTATTTGTTGAAGACGGTCGGCCCGCCGATCCGCAGCCGATCCTCGGCGGCGACGCGCACCGGGCCGCCGACGTTCGCGAGTTGCAGGTTGCCCGCGAGGAACGGCGCGCCGCAGGTCGTGCGTTTCAGTTTTCGGTACTCGTCGGGCCACACGAGATAGGCGGCCGGGAACATCACGCCCGGCAGGCGCGCGGCGACGACGGCCATGCAGTCGCGGTGCGCCTCGATGCCCCATACCTTGTCGACGGTCAGCGCGAGCCCGTTGTCGTCGCTGCGTACGACGGTGCGCCAGGCGGCCAGCGTCGGGCCGCCGCCGTCGCTCATCAGGAACGCGAAGTTGTGGCCGGCGTCGATGCATTCGCATGCGCGACGGTTCTGGTCGTCGGAGAAGAACAGCCCGAACATGATGCGGATGAATGCGCGCATGAACGGCTTGAACAGGTGATGAAACCCTTCGCTGCCGATCTGCTCGAGCAGCGCTTCGGTGAGCGGCGCCTCGTCGTGCCGCAGCGGTGTCGACGCGGACGCGTCGGGCAGCACGTCCGGCGTGGCGGCACGCAGCGCGATCACCATCTCGCTGTCGAGCAGCCGCACGGCGGCGGCTTCGACGAGCCGGGCCGCCGCGCGCGGCGGCGTGCCGATCGCGTCGAGGTGGCGCAGCACCGGATACGCAGCCTGGTCGGCCACGCGCAGCAGCGGCGGCGGTGCGACCGGGGTGGGAGCGGAAAGCGTGGACATGGCAGGGTTCCTGTCAGAAACGCACGCGCACGGCGGCGTCGATGCGGGTGCCGAGGCCGACCATCCGGTACTCGGACTGGCTGTCGGAGAAGGCGTGGGTGAGCGCGACATCGACGCTCACGCGTTTGTTCACGTCGGCGACGACCTGCGCGATCGCGAGCAGGCCCTTGTCCTGCGGCGAATAGACGCCGCGCAGCGAATACTCGACGCGGCCGACCTTCTTGCCGAGCCGCGCGAACAGGTAGTCGCGCAGGCTGCCGTCGACGCTCACGAAGTTGGCCGTGCCGCCGAGGCCGGCCAGCGCGGCGCCGGGCGCGACAGGCAGCAGTGCGTTGTTCGCCTGCGCCGCGCCGACCATCCGGCGCCACTGGCTCGCGTCGTAACGCGCTTCGTCGTGCGACCACTCGACGATCAGCGACAGGTTGCCGGGCAGCGCGCTCTGCATGCCGACCGCGCTGCGCCACATGTACTGGCGATCGTTGCGGCGATCGACGGCGTCGTACGCGTCGGCCGAATCGAGCGGCGTGCCGTTCGCGATGAACGCGGGCAGCGGCCGCGTCGTGCCGCGTTCGAGCCACGCGCTCGCATAGACGGTGTTCGAACGCGCGACGTCGAACGACAGCGTCGCTCCCGCGCCGCCTCGGCCCGCGTGACGGCCCGCGAGCAGTGCGGCCGAGCCGCCCGCCCAGTTGTACGCGCCGCGCACGAGCTGCGTCGCGCCCTGCACGTCGCGGTTGTCGACGTCGTTGCGCAGCGTGCGGTTCTCGCCGGCGATGAATTGCAGCGTGGTCTGTTCTCCGGCCCATTTCGCTTCGACGAGCGGCGTGCCTTCGACGTCGCCGTAGCGATCGTAGATGTCGGCCGTCGCGGCCCGCTTCTGGAAGAAGCCGAGCGGGAAGAACGCCTGCGACGTGTCGAGCGTATCGATCCGCTTGCCGGCCGTCAGCGTGATGCCGTTGTCGAACGCGTAGCGCACGCCGGCTTCGTTGAAGCGGCTCGCCTGTGCGCCGAGCGAATGGTTGCTGGCGACGACGCGCGCGTTCACGAACAGGTTCTCGCCGTCGATGCGTGCGAGCAGGCCGGCTTCCTGCTGGTTGCGCGGCGAGTCGCCGATCAGGCGGCCGAGCAGCGCGCGGCCGTCCATGCTGTCGACGGAGCGCGCGTAGCCGATACCGTTGAGCGTGCCGAGCTGATCCATCAGCGATTCTCCGTGCGCGAGCGTGCAACCGAGCGCGAGCGGGATCGCGAGCGCGACGCCGGGCCAGCCGCGGGACGTGCGGTTTGCGCGATCGGGCGGTGAACGGAGGCGGTCACGATGAGCGTCGGCATCGGCGTCGTACTCATTGGCCATCGGCGAGCGTGTCGGGATTGAACCATCCCGACGGAATCTTGCGCGGTTGGCCGTCGAGGATGTCGACGACGCTCGCGCGCTGCTTCTCGACCTCGTTGCGATACGTGATCTTGCGGATCACCTTGCGGCCGTTCGCGTCGACCGGAGCCGAAAAGTCGGCGCTGCGAAACAGCAGGCCGCTCGCCAGGAAGAACTGCGCGCGCACCGGCACGTCGGTGTCGGGCGTCACCCACAGCTTGATCGTCGGGTACACGTTGTCGGGATCGGCCGCGCTCAGGTCGAGCTCGGTGGCCGGCTTGCCGGCGATCGGCGTCGTGCCCGGCACGGCCGTCGCGCGATAGCTGTCGGCCCAGTGCGTGCGCGTGATATCGCTGATCACGACTTCCCCTTGCAGCCGCTGCATCCCGTTGATGCGCACCGCGCTGCGCGTGTTCGGCACGTAGAACCAGTGCCCGCGCGTCGTCGCGAGGTATTTCTGGCCGTCGTTCTCGCCGCTGCGCGTCAGCGCGAGCGTGTCGCCGTTGCCGCGCGTGTAGACGAGATAGCGCGTCGCGTCGCCGGCTTGTCCGCCGACCTCGTTGGTGATCCGGATGTTCGTCTGCGTATCGGCGGCCGTGCTGCGGTAGGCGTCGGCACGGGCGAGCATGGTCTGGGCCGTCGGCGTGTCGGCCGCGTGCGCGGCGAGCGGCACGCACGCGACGAGCGCGGCGAACGTAAGGCGAATGCGGTTCATGGGGCGAGTCCTTCGAGGATGTTGCGTTTCGCGAGCCCGATCGTCGCGAGCAGCGCCGCGGCCACGCCGAGCACGACGAACGCGGCTTCGACGGCGGCCACGGCGACGGGCGATACGGTGAATTCGAGCAGGATCGGTTTCACGCGGCCGGGCGGCGCCGGCAGGTGAATCTGTGCGTGATTGAGCGCGATCATCGTCAGCAGCGCGAGCGCGATGCCGGCGGCCGCGCCGAGCAGGCCGAGCAGCGCGGTTTCCTGGATCAGCACGCCGCGCACCGTCGCGGCCGGCACGCCGAGCGCGCGCAGCGTCGAGATCTCGCGGCGCCGCTCGACGATGCTCATCAAAATCCAGTTGCTCATCGACAGCAGGATCGTCACGCAGAGAATCGCGCCGAACACCGAGAACTGGTTCTTGTACAGCGCGACGACCTGGTGATAGAGCGACACGAGCTGGTCCCAGGTCCGCACGTCGAGCGTCGGCAGCGCGGTGCGCAGCGTCGCGGCGGCGGCCGTCGTGCCGGCGGTGTCCTCGAGGAACACCGCGATGCGCGACGCGCGGTCGGTGCGCAGCAGCGCCTGCGCGGCCGTGAACGTCACGTTGACGATCCGTTCGTCGACGTCCTTGTTGCCGGTGCTCATCACGCCAACAATCTGCGCGTCGGTCGCGTTGATGCCGCCATGCGCGGTCGACGCCATCAGCTGCACGACCGAGCCGACGTGCACGCCGAGCTTGCGTGCGAGCTCCGCGCCGACGACGACTTCGGTCCCCGCGTTCGTCGGCGACAGATAGTGGCCCGACAGCACCGTGTGATAGTCGAAGAAGCCGGGCGGCTCGCGGTTCGGTTCGATCCCTTCGCCGACGAAGCCGTAGCTCAGGTCGCCGTTCGATACGAGCCCGTCGAAGTCGATGCCGCGCGCGGTCGTCGCGACGCCGGGCAGCTTTGCAATCGCCTGCGTGGCGGCGGCCTGTTCGTCGGCGGTCAGCCCGTATTGCAGCGGCCGTTCGCCGATCAGGTCGAGATAGCCGTGATGCAGCACCTGTACGTGGCCGACGCCGCTGTCGATCGACCCTTCGCGCACGGCATCGAACGTCGCGATCACGTAGCCGAGCGCGAGGCTCGACGCGAACGCGGCGACGCCGATCATCGCCATCGTCAGCACGGTGCGGCGCCGGTTGCGCCAGAGGTTACGCCACGCAAACGTCGACCAGTTCACGATTCACTCCCGGTACGCCGTCGCGCATCTCGATGCGGCGCGGCAGGTGCGCGCACAGACGATCGTCGTGCGACGCAATCAGAAAGGCGGTGCCCAGCGTGCGGTTGGTGTCGAGGATCAGCTCGGCGACCGCCCGCGCATTGGTGCTGTCGAGGCTCGCGGTCGGCTCGTCCGCGATCACGATCGCCGGCTCCTTGGCGAGCGCGCGGGCCAGGGCGACGCGCTGCTGTTCGCCGCCGGACAGCTCGCCGGGCCGATGCCGTTCGCGCGCGGCGAGCCCCACCGCGTCGAGCATCGCGCGGGCGCGCTCGCGCCGCGTGCGCGGCGTGCCCCACGCGAAGCAGCCGAGCTCGACGTTCTCGAGCGCCGACATCACCGGTATCAGGTTGAACTGCTGGAATACGAAGCCGATGCGTTCGCGGCGAATCCGTTCGAGCGTGTCCGGCGCGTCGTCGATCCGGCGGCCTTCGAGCCAGCGTTCGCCGCTCGTCGGCACGTCGAGAAAGCCGGCGAGGTTGAGCAGCGTGCTTTTGCCGCTGCCCGACGGACCGACGAGCGCGACGACGTCGTGCCGGGCGATCGAGATCGTCGCGTCGCGCACCGCGACGACGCGGCCCGCGCCTTCGTACGTGCGTGTGACGTCGCGCAGCTCGAGCACCGGGGCCAGGGGCGCGGCCGTCATGCGAATGCTCCCTGGCCCGCTTCGACGGCAACCGGTGCTGCGATGACGGGCAGCGCGCCGTTCGCATAGAGATCGCGACACTTCACGCGCTGCAGCTTGCCGCTCGTCGTGCGCGGCAGCGAGCCGGGCTCGACGAAACACAGATCCTGCGCGGCGAAGCCGATGCGCGACGCGAGCAGCTGCTGGCATTCGGTGCGCGTTTGCGGCGTCGCGTCGACGGGCCGCGCCTCGATCGCGACGACCAGCCGCTCGGTGCCGGTTTCGGGATCGGGCAGCCCGAACGCGATGCACGTGCTCTTGCGCAGCGCGCTGTGCGACGCCAGCGCTTCCTCGATCTCGTGCGGGAAATAGTTGCTGCCGCGAATGATGATGACTTCCTTCTTGCGGCCGAGGATATGCAGCTGGCCGTCCGCGACGTAACCGATGTCGCCGGTGCGGAACCAGCCGTCGGCCGTCAGCGGCGCGGCGATCGTGCCGTCGTCGGGGTTCAGGTAGCCGAGCATCACCGACGTGCCGCGGATCGCGACTTCGCCGACCGCGCGGTTCGCCAGCGCGCGGTCGCCGTCGTCGAGGATGCGGAACGCCATCCCGTCGATCGGCGTGCCCATCGCGAGCACCGTTTCGGTGTCCGTCTCGCGGCCGTCGTTCGCGGCGGCCGGCTGCGCGTCGCGGCGCTCGATCAGCGCGCGCCGGTCGAGCGTGTCGGCGATCACGTACGGCGCGCCGTCGACCGCGCCTTCGTGCCACGCGCGATGCATCGATACCGCGAGCGTCGATTCGGCCATCCCGTAGCACGGTTGCAGCGCCGATGCCGCCAGGCCGTACGGCGCGAACGTCGCGGCGAAATCGCGCAGCGTCGCGTCGTCGACGCGTTCGCCGCCGATGAAGATGTTGCGGCACGCGGACAGATCGACGCCGTCCATCGCTGCCGCATTGAAGCGGCGCACGCAGTAGCGCAGCGCGAAGGTCGGCACCGACGTCGTCGTCGCGCGCGCCGACGCGATGCGCTTCAACCAGCCGAGCGGATTCCGGATGAAGCTGTTCGGCTGCATCATCAGCAGCGGCGCGCGGTAATGCAGGTTCGACAGCAGCGTGAGCAGCCCCATGTCGTGATAGAGCGGCAGCCACGACGCGGTGCCGTCGCCGGCCGCGATATCGAAGCGCACCGAGCCGCCGATGCCGAGCACGTTCGCGATCACGTTCTCGTGGCTGAGCACCGCGGCCTTCGGATGCGACGTCGAACCGGACGTGAGCTGCACATGATGCGGATCGCTGCCGCTCTTCGCGCTGATCAGTGCGCGCGCGCCGGCGTCGGCGGCATTCGACAGCGTCGCGAGATCGACCACGCGTGTTGAGGCCGCGGGAAACGCGTCGTCGCGCCACGCCGCGGCCTGCGCATCCGCGGCGACGACGATGCGCGGCCGGTACAGCTCGCACGCGACGTCGATCACCTGCCGTCCGGCCGCCGCGCGCCGTGCGGGAACGGGCACGGTGCAGGGCAGCGCACCCGTCATCACGCAAGCCATCATCGCGACCGCATGCTCGACCGACGCGGGCAGCGCCAGCATCACCAGATCGTTCTCGCGCACACCGAGCTCGCGCAGCGCGCCGGCCTGATGAAACACCGCTTCCGCGAAGCGCCGGTACGTGACGCCGGCTTCGTTGCCCGCATCGTCGACGAACGTCATGCGGTGCATGGCGCCCGCGACGTCCTCGAGCGATTCGATCAGGCGATGAATGGTCGATGCGTACTTCGTCACGAGGATTCTCCCGTTGCGGAACACGGCCGCTCGCGCCACGGTGCCGGCGGCGCCGTTCGTCGAGTGAGGTGGATTCTTGCCGGATCGATCGGCCGCGACAAACGGAATCTATGCAGGCTATGCATGAGCGGAGCGCATCCACTCGGGGCAGCGCACATTCGTTATCAGCGTGAACGGTGAATACGCACTAGGTGACTGGTCTGTCTCATTCGACCGGTCGTCTAGTTCACGATGTGGTGCGCTCATGCGCAGGCGTCATGCAATGCGTTCGGAAAATTCGTTTGTCCGAAACATCGACTCACAGAAGAATTGCATCCCGGCAGCGCGCCAGCGCCGCCGCGTCATCGTGCCGGCAGGGCCCGGCTCAAGGAGAGCGTCTTGTCCGTCACCTCATCGCTGGTCGCCCGCACGAAATTGGTTGCAGACATGAAGAGCCGCCCGAGCGGCGTGGTCTTCTCGCTGAAGCTGGCGGTGTACGTCGCGCTCATCGCGCACGGGATGATGTTCGCGCTGTCGGCGCTCGTGATCCTGAAGATCGTCGGCATCCTGCTGATCGGTGCGATGTATGCGCACGGCGTCGAGCTGCAGCACCAGGCGCTGCATTACCAGGGGTTCCGCAGCAAGCGCCTGAACATGGTGTTCGGCGTGCTGCTCGGCATGCCGATGCTCGTGTCGTTCCACGCGTACCAGGACAGCCACCTGCGCCATCACCGGCTGCTCGGCACGCCGGAGAACAAGGAGTTCTTCGACTACGGCGACCAGTACGGCGCACGCCCCGTCGTCAATGTCGGGCTGTGGGCGTGGCGGCTGTCGATGGCCGCGCACTATATCCAGTTCGCGAAGAGCGTTGCGAAGCTCGTCGTGCCGGGCGCGCGCTTCGGCGACAACGCGCTCGTGTCGCGTGCGATCCGCCGCAACTACTTGCTGATGGCGGCGGCGATCGCGCTGCTGGCCGCGCTGTCGTTCGCGCTGCACACGTGGTGTGTCGTCTGGGTGTGGGTCGTGCCGCTCGTGTGCGTCGCGGCGCCCGTGCATGCGCTGGTCGAGATGCCCGAGCACTACCGCTGCGACCTGACGAGCACCGACCCGTTCCGCAACACGCGGACGATCGAGAGCAATGCGTTCATGACATGGTTCACGAACGGCAACAACTATCACGTCGAGCATCACATGATGCCGAACCTGCCGATCGAGCGCCTGCACGATCTGCATGGCGCGATCGCGCCGCGCATCCGCTATTACCACCGCACGTACCGGCAGTTCTACTACGCGTTGCTGCGCGGCCGGCTGACGCCGCGCTCGGTGGACGACGATCGGGACGATCGCGAGCCCGATGCCGAAGCGGTTGCGTCGGCGTCCACGCAATCGGCATGACTACCGCTGCCGACTATCTCGGGACGACGATGCTCTATCCGGAACTGTTCAGGTCGCTCGAAGCGGTTCGCTGGGACATGGAGAAGGACATTCCGTGGAACCGGTTCGATCCCGCGTTGCTCACCGACGAGCAGGCCGAGACGATCAGGATGAACGCGATCACCGAATGGTCGGCACTGCCCGCGACGGAAATGTTCCTGCGCGACAACCGGCACGACAGCGATTTTTCCGCGTTCATGAGCGTGTGGTTCTTCGAGGAGCAGAAGCATTCGCTCGTGCTGATGGAATACCTGCGCCGCTTCAGGCCGGAGCGGGTGCCGACCGAAGCGGAACTGCACGCGGTGCGTTTCGAGTTCGATCCGGCGCCGCCGCTCGAGACGCTGATGCTGCACTTCTGCGGTGAGATCCGTCTGAATCACTGGTACCGCTGCGCAGCCGACTGGCACACCGAGCCCGTCATCAAGCAGATTTACGAAACGATTTCGCGAGATGAAGCGCGTCATGGCGGCGCTTACCTGCGCTATATGAAGAAGGCGCTGAACGACCACGGCGACGTCGCGCGTGCCGCCTTCGCGAAGATCGGCGTGCTGATGGCGTCGGCGCGTCGCACCGAGAAGCCGCTGCACCCGACCAACCTGCACGTGAACCAGGCGCTGTTCCCGCGCGACACCGTGCAGTCGCGCCTGCCCGATCCGGAATGGCTCGAGCGCTGGCTCGACGAGCAGATCCGTTTCGACGGCGAGTGGGAGCAGAAGGTCGTCGAGCGGATCCTGCACAACCTGTCGATCCTGTTCGAGCGCACGTTCGCGACCGCGCAGGAACTGAACCGCTATCGCCGCGAAGTGACCGCGCGGACGAATGGCGCGGTGGGCCGCCCGTAGCGGATCGATACAGGCAGCCCGTCGCGCGGTGCGGGCCGGAATCCGGCCGACATCCGAACGCCATGCGGCCGAACGGCGCTACCGGCCGGCGAATTAATCATTTCCGGACATAATCGACGCATCAGTTGCTTGAAATTGCATGGCAGCTTTGAAATTCATCCGTTTAGCATATTTATGTAAACACGGAATTCCGGATTTAGATGGCATTTTCGTGTATGTTACCGACCGGTTATCTTTCGAAATTCGGGAAAATAAATTTAAAAGTTGGCTGATTGAAATTGAATTGTAGGAATCGGATGATGCATCTCCTTGTGCGAAGAGATCGACACGATAGCGTCGTATTCTGGCGGTAATCCTATGTTTTTGAAGGAGTTTATCGACTATTTGGAGTGCTGGATTCGTTCGCATATTAATTTACAAAATCACTACCGGGATAATGTTCGTGTAAGTATATTGGTGCGATCAAAATCGATAGATAAATACAAGTGTCACGATTGAAAATAAGAATGATGTGCATCCATGCTTCAATATAAAATCGTTTCCGAATCCAAATGGGAGAGACGATTCAGGGAGAGAACGGCGACTTATCTGTCGATGGGTGCAACTTTGAGGCGGCGGTATGGCTAATGTGAGATTGGCAAAGCGATTGAGAAGTCTGCCTTCGCTGGATTTCCTGAGAGGCTTCGAATGCGCGGCGCGCCATTTGAGCTTCACGCGGGCGGGGCAGGAACTGAACGTCACGCAATCGGCCGTGAGTCGGCAGGTCAAGGCGCTCGAAGAGCAGCTCCGGATCGAGCTGTTCCATCGGCACATTCGTTCGTTGACGCTGACCGACAAGGGGCGCGAGCTGTACGACGCGATCTCGTTCGCGTTGTCCGACCTGGAATCGGTGGTCGGCAAGCTGTCGTCGAGTGTCGGCCAGCGCGCCATCTCGTTGTCGACCACCGTCTCGTTCGCCGCGCTGTGGCTGATTCCACGCCTCGGTTCGTTCCGCGCCAGCTATCCGGACATCGACGTGCGCGTGTCGGCCACGAGCGAAATCGAAGATCTCAAACGCAAACGTTTGCACCTGGCCGTGCGCTATGCAGGCCCGTATACGTCGACCGACGATACGGACGTGCTGTTTCGCGAGCGTGTCGTCGCGGTGTGCAGCCCGAGCCTGGTGGCGGCGGGCGACGCCGCGTCGATGAAGCCGGCCGACCTCGACAAGCACGTGCTGCTGCACCTCGACGACCCGCGCGGCGAATGGCCGTGGCACGGCTGGAGCCATTTGTTGAAGGAACTCGGCGTGCCGCGGCTGCGGCCGGCCGGCGCGCTGCACTTCAGCCAGTACGATCAACTGGTCCAGGCCGCGGTCGACGGCCACGGTATCGCGATCGGCAGGCGGCCCCTCGTCGACGGGCTGTTGAAGCAGGGGCGGCTCGTCGAGCTGTTCCCGCACTGCACCGTTGCATCGGGCAGCTACGTGCTCGTGCAGAACCCCGATGCGTGCAACGAATTCGATATCGCGGTGCTGACCAACTGGTTGCTCGAACAAGCGTGTCATTCGCTCGAGGAAGAGCCGGGCATCGCCGGCAGCAACGTGCTGCCGATGTACCGCGTCGGATAGCGCGGCGCGGCGTGGCGAATGCGTCGTGCGCGGCGTCATGCACGACGCCTGCAACCTGTGCGATGATGCGCCGCTTCGCGTTCGTCGCAGAACGCCGCCGACTGCGGCACCCGTTTCCGGGCCATCGCCGCGTCCTCACATCCGGAGACAGCATGCCCGCACACAGTATTCATGGCAGTACCCTGCACTACCTCGATCACGGCGCCGGTTTTCCGGTGCTGCTCGGGCACAGCTATCTGTGGGACGCGACGATGTGGGCGCCGCAAATCGACGCACTGTCGCGCCGGTATCGCGTGATCGTGCCGGATCTGTGGGGGCATGGCGAATCGGGCGCGCTGCCGGACGGCACGCACACGCTCGACGATCTCGCCGCGCACGCCAGCGCGCTGCTCGACGCGCTGGAGATCGAACAGTGCACGATCGTCGGGCTCAGCGTCGGCGGCATGTGGGGCGCGCGGCTCGCGTTGCGCGAGCCGCAGCGCGTGCGCTCGCTCGTGATCATGGATGCGTCGCTCGAAGCCGAACCGGATGCGACGCGCGCCCGCTACTTCGGGATGCTCGACGCGATCGAGGCAGCGGGCCGCATCGCGCCGCCGCTGCTCGACGCGATCGTGCCGCTGTTCTTCCGGCCGGATGTCAATCTCGACGACCCGGTGCCGACGGCGTTTCGCGATGCGCTCGCGAACCTGCCGGCCGACCGGCTGCGGCAATCGATCGCGCCGCTCGGCCGGCTGATCTTCGGCCGGCCCGATACGCTCGCGACACTCGCCGAACTCGATGCCGCACGCACGCTGCTGATGTGCGGCGCGGGCGACATGGCGCGCCCGCCGTCGGAAACCGTGAAGATGGCGAGCGTGATCGGTTGCGCGCATGCGCTGGTGCCCGACGCCGGCCATATCTCGAACCTGGAAAATCCGGCGTTCGTCACGCGCACGCTGCTCGACTGGTTCGACGCGCAGCAACTGCCGTCGAACTGACGATCGCGCGAACGGCGACGCCCGCGCGCTCGGCGCCGCGCAGATCGGTTTTTCCGGTGGCGAGCCGCCGCAGCGCAGCGGTCGGAAGTGTCGGACGGACATGCACGCGGCTGCCGGGTTTCTAACGATCCTGATTGCGTGGGCGTGAGCGCGGCCGTCGGGTCGCGCGGCCGAATGGTCGCGATCGACCACCCATCTTCCGGAGTACTACCGATTCGATTGGGAATTGAGGTTGCCAGTCGACACACGAAAATCGGAGGTACGAACGAAAGTTTGTTGCACGCCGTGTGCATGACAGAAACGCATCTGGGGGGCGCCCGCAACCGTTTTCTCCGTTCCTGATCCCGGGCAGACGGTGCGGGCAGGGCAACGCGCATATCGCATGCGCCGCATTCGACCGACGCGAACGCCCATCAAAACGAGTCGATCCGAATTCGATGAGCGCGCCGGACGAACTGCCCTATGACGGATCGATACCGACAAGTCCGACAAACGGCATAGGATCCGGCACGCGAACGAATCGTCCAGTGTAATCAATCGTAATCGCATGTAACCCTTGGTTATTCCGTGTGATCCCGTGTATCGGCCATGGGTTCGGTTTCTTCAACGACAAACGTTTGCGTGCCGCTATACCGAAAGATTCGACGATGGAACCGGTATTTCATTACCGATCCGAGGTCACGCACGATCTGAATTTTCCTTAAACGGCTGGCCAAAATCCCGGGATGACGTTTGCGCGAAATCGCCGGCTTCACCCGGCCTGAGCGACATTCGACCATGCCTGCCTGAACGACTCTCACCAGCGCCCACGCGGGTCGCCGCGATACGGCCGGTTCGCCCATTGCGGCGGCGCCACTCGAAAAAGACGGCTCATTCGATCGATTTCGGTTTCTCTTCATTACCGGTGATTTCCCCTGCCTGCGTTATCCCGATTCATATTTCCCAACATTGATGCACGTCAATGTTCCACGAAATGGCGTGATCGTATTTCCACCGAAATTGACGAATTTCAATAAATAGGACCATATCATTGGCTTGATTGAATCCGACAACAACACGGCGAAAACAGACATTGACAAATCGGCGGGCGAGAAGCGCCCCTTATGATGCGGCGCAGAAAACAACAAATGTAAGAAATTGTTAAAGGGCCGCAAGATGCAAACAGTGCCGAATCATTCATCGACGGGGTCAAGCGTGAATCGGGGAAGAGGCGCCGGCAACGAACATCAACGGGCAAGCGTAATCGTCCTGTTGCTCGAGGGTTTTTCCATTATGCAGATGGGCAAGCTGGCCGCCGTTTTCGAACTGGCGAATCAGCTCGGACGGGTCGATGGCGCATTCGTCGACCGTTACGAATTGCGCCTGTATTCCGTGCATGGCGGCCCGGTTCGTTCGTCGTCGGGCGTCGGCATCTGGACGGAAGCGGCGCGCACACTCGAAGCCAGCAGGGTGCACGCGATGTTCGTGTTGAGCGGTCAAAGCGGGACCGACGAGCTCGACGAACAGTTTATTGCGTGGGTCCGGCATGTCCATCAGCGGGCGCGGGTCGTGCGCGGCAGCCATGGCGGCCGGAGATTGCTGACGCAGATTCGCCTGGCGCAGAAAGAGATAGAGAAGGCAGCGCCGGGAACGGACGGCGGCGCGTCGGACGATGAAGCCGCCGGCGACGAAGACGACGGGCCTTTCTCCGATGCGTTGTCGATCGTCCGGGTGGACATGGGTTACGAAATCGCGCAGGAAATCGTGATGTGCATGGTGTCCGGCGCGAACCGCAAACTGACCGACGTGTTGTTCGGCGCACGCGTCGCCCGTGCGAGCACGCTGATCCGGATGGCCGCGCATCATTTGCGGGTCAATAGCGAGAACCGCATTTCGATCGCCGATGCCGCGCAGGCCGCTGCGATGAGCGAGCGCAATTTCTTGCGGCGCTTCAAGAACGAAATCGGTGTCACGCCTACCGAGTTCGTGCTGAGGATACGCCTCGAAAAGGCATGCCGCATGCTGATCGAGACGGATCTTCCGGCGGACAAGGTCGCGCGGCGCACCGGCCTCGGCAGCGGCGACCGGATGGCAAAACTGTTTCGCCAGCACTTGCAGACATCGCCGACCGAATTTCGGGCGGCTGCACGAAAAGACAGTGACGCGTCGACGGACACGCTGTACGCGTCGGATTTGGGCGACTGGATGAGCGGCGCATCGTCCTAGAGCGGGCGATCGCAATTCGCCATCGGACGCCCATCGGCGAAGTCGCTTTACCCGAATTCAATTCCATGCCTGGATATCGATGTTTATTCAGCATGACGATTTTATTAATTTGGAATACAAATCAATTGTATAGGTAATTCTGATTGGACGAAGGCGGATTCGGCCACAATCGTGGCGCGGTCGGACATCGATCAACCCACGCGTATTTCCACTGATTAAGTTATCGACTGGCCTTTCGAGGAGTCGGCACCCCGGTACTCCTCGGAATTTTGCCTGCCGTGTCGTCGTGAGCGCACCGTGCAGGCCTTTTTATTCGTTGGGCGAGCATCGAGTGCCGTCGTTCGGCCGATGCTCGCTCGTAGGCCAGGACGCACCAGGCGATGCATGCGCATGCCCCGTGCGCGCGCATGGCGGCCGCGACGAATTGCAAATCGACATGAAATTCATGTCGTACATCCGATCCGAATCCGGGCATGAATGGGTGCGAACGCACGTTATTCGTGCATCGCTCGATTCGAGAAATGGATCGAATAATTCGCTCGTGAAATCGGCCTTGATTTGTTCCGCCATCAACAAGGCGGATTCGGACGCAATCGATAAAGGCGCAAGTCGCGGCGAATATGATGCACTGCGGAAACGTTGAAGCAGAGGCGCCGCAACCAGCGTGCCGCGTGATGTGATGCCGCGCTGCGTCGTGAGTGGATATTGGGTGATGAATTAGGAGTTCATATCAATGAATTCGTTGATCAATCGAGCGACCGATATCGGAATGATCGTGCTGGGCGCGTTCATCCCCGCATTGATCGGTGCGACCGGCGGTGCGCGTGGCACCCTGTTCGACGGTGCCCTCGTCGCGTTTGCCGCCGCGCTGGCGTTGTCGGTATTTCCCGCATGTGGCATCTACGAGAAGGTGCGGACGCAATCGGCGCTGCACCTGCTCGGGCGCACGGTGCTGGCATGGATCGTCGTGCAGGGCATGAGCACCGCGCTGCTTTACGTGCTGCATCGTGCGCATGTGCTGTCGAGCGAATGGTTCGTGTGCTGGACGCTCGCCAGCGGGATCGGCCTGATCGCATTCCGCGCGCTGACGCTCGCGATCTTTGGTGTGATCGAGCGTGCGGGCGGTCAGGTGCGCGCGGCGGCGATCGCGCACGCGGACCGGCGCGGCCAGTTCGAGATCGGCCACCGGACGGTCGGACGCGTCAAGCGGACGGTCAAGCGGAGCTTCGACCTCGTGGGCGCGTCGGTGCTGCTCGTCGTGCTCGCGCCGGCATTGCTGGGCATCGCATGGGCCGTGAGGCGCGACGGCGGTCCGGCGATCTTCGGGCATGAGCGTGTCGGCCGAAACGGCCGGCGCTTCAAGTGCCTGAAATTTCGCTCGATGGTGACGAACGCCGATGTGGTGCTCAAGGCGCTGCTTGAGCGCGACGCCGACGCCCGGGCGGAATGGGCGCGCGAATTCAAGCTGAAGAACGATGTCCGCATCACGCCTATCGGCCGCCTGCTCCGCAAGACGAGCCTCGACGAACTGCCGCAGTTGCTGAACGTGCTGAAGGGCGACATGAGCCTGGTCGGGCCGCGCCCGATCGTCGAGGCGGAGCTCGAACGCTACGGCGCCGACGTGCGCTACTACCTGATGGCCAAGCCCGGCATGACCGGCCTTTGGCAGGTCAGCGGCCGCAACGACACCGACTATTCGACGCGCGTGTCGCTCGACGTGTCCTACGTGCGCGACTGGTCGCTGCGCCGCGACATCGGCATTCTGTTCAGGACGATCACCGTGGTGGTGCGCGGCTCGGGCGCGTACTAGCCGCTTCCTCCCGCATGTGAAGGCGGTGCGATCGCGCGTGGCGGAAGGCGGCGCAACGGTACGGTGTGGCGGCAGGCATGTCCGGTCTCGACAGGGGTGCTGTACTCGCGGTCGATACACGACGCGAGGCGACCGGAGCAATTTCAGACTAAAAAAGAGCGAGGTTGTAATGCAGAAGTTGCGTCAAATGGAACCGGCGCACGCGCCGCGCCGACGATCGCGAGTCGGTCGACTCGTGATGATCCTGCCGCTGTGTGCGTTGCTGGGCGCGTGCGGTATCGCGCCGGGCATGCGCATGCAGCAGCCGGCGTCGATTCCGCTGCAAAGCGGCACGACGCCCGGTGAGAGCGCCACGCTGCCGGTTCCGGTGACGAATATCGACCTGTCGCTGATCCGGCACATGCGCGATACCGAACGCAGTGTGCCGGGCGAACTCCACGATATCGTCTCGTCGCCGGACGCATACACCATCGGCCGCGGCGACGTATTGCAGATCACCGTATGGGATCACCCCGAACTGGCGGCGGCACTCGGCGCGCCGGCACAGTCCGCGCCGCGCGCCGCGGATGCGCCGCCGGGTTTCGTCGTCGATCAGGACGGTACGCTGCAGTTTCCTTACGCGGACCGGTTGCCGGTCGCCGGGCTGACGGCCGAGCAGGTACAGACGCAGCTTGCGCGGCGTCTCGACAAGACGTTCAGGAATCCGCAGGTCACGGTGCGGATCGCATCGTTCCGCGCGAAGCAAGTGTATATCGAGGGCGAGGTGCATACGCCGGGCTCGCAGCCGGTGAACGACATCCCGATGACGCTGTATGACGCGATAGGGCGGGCAGGGGGATTCTCGGCGGCGGCCGACCAGAGTCGCATCGTGCTGGTGCGCGACGGCGTCGAGCGCAGGATCGATCTGACCAGGATGGCCGAACAAGGACGCAATCCGTCGAAGATCGTGCTGCGCAACGGCGACCTCGTGCGCGTGCTGGCACGCGACGAGAGCGGCGTATTCGTGATGGGCGAGGTCAACAAGCCCGTCACGGCGTTGCCGATGCGCAATGGCCGGCTGACGTTGAGCGAGGCGATCGCGCAGGCCGGCAGCCTGAACGCGAACACGGCCGACGCCGCGCAGCTCTACGTGGTACGCGGGATGCAGGACGCGCAACCGCAGGTCTATCACCTCGATGCCCGCTCGCCGGTCGCGATGGTGCTCGCCAATCAATTCCAGTTGAAGCCGAAGGACGTCGTCTACGTCGACGGCAACGGGCTCGTCCGCTTCAGCCGCGTGCTCAGCCTGTTGCTGCCGGCCATCAATGCCGGCCTGACCGCGGCGATCGCGACCAAATGATGGAGTCCATCCTGATCGTCTGCGAAGGTAACATTTGCCGCAGCCCGATGGCCGAAGCGATGCTGCGTCAGTCGATGCCGGGGCGCCGTGTCACGTCCGCCGGCCTGAACGCACTGGTCGGCATGCCGGCCGCGCCGTATGCGCTGGACGTCATGCGCCTGCGCGGGTTCGACGTGTCGCCGCATCGCGCCCGGCAGGTCGATCGCGCGCTGTGTACCGACGCCGACCTGATCCTCGTGATGGACCGTCGACAGCGCACGTCGCTCGAGAACCGGTTTCCGTTCGTGCGGGGACGCGTGTTCCGTCTCGGCGAATACACGGACTTCGACGTGCACGACCCTTACCGGCAGCCCAGGTTCGTATTCGAACGCTGCGCGCGACTGATCGAACTCGGCGTGTCCGAGTGGTCGAAGCGCCTTCGTATCGTCTGAAGCCGCCGTCAGCCGACGCTCCACTGGAACCCCTACGCCTCATATCGTTGCCATGACCCAACCCTCCGCCCCGCCGCAGCAAGCCGCCGAAGACGGCAGCGAGACCGATTTCGTCGCGGTGCTCGACATTCTGCTGGAAAGCCGCTGGCTGATCGCGTCCATCACGTGCGTGCTGCTGGCGGCCGGCCTTGCGTACGCGATGCTCGGCAAGCCCGTGTTCGAAGCCAACATCATGGTCCAGGTCGAGGACAGCCCCGACACGTCGGCCGCCAAGTCGTTGCTCGGCGACGTATCGGCGCTGTTCGACGTCAAGTCGTCGGCCGCCGCCGAACAGCAGATCCTCGCGTCGCGCCTCGTCGTCGAACGTGCGGTCGACAAGCTCAACCTGTTCATCGACGCGGAGCCGAAGCGATTTCCGCTGATTGGCGACTGGATCGCGCGCCATCGCGACGGCTTGTCCGAACCCGGCCTCGCCGGCCTGGGCGGCTACGCGTGGGGCCGCGAACGCATCGACGTGCGGCGTTTCGACGTGCCGCGCAAGAACGAAGGCGACGCGTTCACGCTGACGAGCCTCGGGGGCAAGCGCTATCGGCTCGACGGCGGCGATCTCGATGCGCCGGTCGAGGGCACTGTCGGCGCGCTCGAGCGCTTCGACTCGCCGCGCGGCCCGATCGTGCTGCAGATCGCGTCGATCGCCGCGAAGCGCGGCGCCGCGTTCGTGCTGGTTCGCCACTCGCGGCTGAAGACGATCGAGGACATCCGCGACCGCCTCAACGTGCAGGAGCGCGTGAAGCAATCGGACGTCGTCGTCGCCAGTCTTCAGGATACCGATCCGAAATGGGTCAGCGACACGATGAACGAAATCGGCCGTCAGTACGTGCGGCAGAACATCGAGCGGAAATCGGCGGAGGCCGCGCAATCGCTTGAATTCCTGACCGCGCAATTGCCGCAGCTCAAGCAGCAACTGGCCGATTCCGAAGCGCGCCTGACCAAACTGCGCGACGAGCATGGCACGGTCGACCTCACCGAGGAGGCGAAGCTCGCGCTGGCCCAGACCGCGGACGCGAAGACGCGCCTGCTCGAGTTGCAGCAGAAGCGGCAGGAGCTGATGTCCCGTTTCACCGAACGGCACCCGAGCGTGGCCGTGATCGACGAGCAGATCGCCGCGCTGAACGGCTATCGGAACGCCGCCGAGCTGCAGATCAGGCGCCTGCCGGACCTGCAGCAGGAAGCCGTGCGGCTGATGCTCGACGTGAAGGTCAACACCGACCTCTACACGGCATTGCTGAACAACATGCAACAGCTGCAGCTCGTGCAGGCCGGCAAGGTCGGCAACGTGCGTCTCGTCGACACGGCCGCGGTGCCGGAAGTGGCGGTGCGGCCGAAGAAGGTGCTTGTCGCGCTGGCGTCGCTGCTGC
The DNA here is from genome assembly GCF_902833155.1 of Burkholderia sp. BCC1047. Taxonomy (NCBI): domain Bacteria; kingdom Pseudomonadati; phylum Pseudomonadota; class Betaproteobacteria; order Burkholderiales; family Burkholderiaceae; genus Burkholderia; species Burkholderia sp. BCC1047. Next base: position 170,456 of record NZ_CADFEH010000010.1, read on the forward strand.
TCGGGCTGCTCGCCGGCTGCGGCACCGCGATCGTCCGCTCGATGCTGTTCCACGGCATCTCGGATCACAACGAGATCGAGCGCCGCCTCGGCCTCGCGGTGTACGCGACGGTCCCGATCAGCGACCATCAGCGCGACCTGGCCGAAGAAGCCGCGCGCAAGAGCGGCCACAAGTCGATCCTGTCGATCGATTTCCCGAACGAGCCGGCCGTCGAGTGCCTGCGGAGCCTACGCACCGCCCTGCAGTTCGCGATGCTCGAGGCGAAGAACAACATCGTGCTGATCGCCGGTCCCGCGCCGGGCGTCGGCAAGACCTTCATCTCGTCGAATCTCGCGGTCGTGATGGCCAGCGCCGGGAAGCGTGTGCTGCTGATCGACGGCGACATTCGCAAGGGGCGGATGCATGACTATCTCGGCTTTCCGCGCGGCCGCGGCTTCACGGAGCTGATCGCCGGCAGCGCACGCGTGGAGGACGTGATTCACCGAGAGGTGGTCGAGGGTCTCGACTTCATCTCGACCGGCACGATGCCGAAAAATCCCGCGGAACTGCTGTTGAACCGCAATCTCGCGGCGCTGGTCGACGGCCTGTCGTCGCGTTACGACATCGTCGTGATCGACTCGGCGCCGGTGCTCGCCGTGCCCGATACCGGTATTCTCGGTGCATTCGCCGGTACCGCGCTGCTCGTCACGATGGCGGGCAAGACAAAGCTCGGCGAGATCGACGAATCAGCGAAGCGCTTCGCGCAAAACGGCGTTCGCCTGAACGGCGTCATCTTCAACGGCGTCAACCCGCGGCTCGGACAGTACGGCTACGGTTCGAAGTACGGCGGTTATCGCTATGTCGCCTACGAGTACGGAGCGCAGGATGCGTGATACGTCCAGCGCAGCCGGCGTCCCGGCATGCGAATCCTGTCGCGCGCGGCGCACAGAGGCGCGATGATCAATCCGCGGGATTCGATCGTTTCGCTGGCCGGCGTCGTGATGGGGCAGATCGCGCTGTTCGTCTGCATCTTCATGATCGGACGTCGGTTCGGGCCTGAGTCGCTCGGCCACTTCAACTATCTGCTCGCGCTGGCGTCTTTCGTCGGCACGCTGCTCGCATTGCGCTACGAGCTCGCGTGCGTCGACGATTCGCCGCGCGAATCGTTCAACGCGCTGGTCAACGTGACGGCGTTGGGCCTGATGGTCGCCGCCGCGGGCGGGATGCTGATCGCGATCGCCGGCCGGGCGGACCTCTATCCTGTCGCCGTCTATGCGCTGGCATCGTTCATCCAGCTGGCTGCCGGGGCCTACCTGAACAGCCTCAGGCGCTACGGATGGATCGCGCTGTCGCGCATGGTCGTCAACGGTGCGTTCCTGATCGGTCTCGTGCTGTCGCTCGCCTGCCTGGCGTGCGGCAAGGTCGACGTATTCGCGCTGTACGCGTGGGTGACCGCCGCAGTGTCGATCGCGATGGCGGGCGTGATCGCGCTGAGCGGCTATCGCGCAGGGTATTCGTTCAGGTTGTCGCCGGGTTTCTTCGTCAGGAATCGCCGGTTCGCGCTGTACATCCTGCCGTCGACGCTGTGCGCGTCGGTGCTGACCTACGCGCTGGCGATCGCCATTCCGCACTGGTTCGATGCGCAGAGTGCCGGCTACTTCGCCGCGGCTTACCGGCTCGGTTTCTTTCCGGTTTCGCTGATCGCGCAGAGCGTGGGCGGCGTGTTTCGGCGCGACGCAATCGGCGCGATGGCACGACCGGATGGCGGCTCGGCGGTGCATCGGGTGTACCGCACCTACGCGCGTGCACTCGCGGGCCTCGCCGTCGCGTACATGGCCGGCGGGCTGCTGCTGTTCGGGCCGCTCGTCGACCTGTTCTTCGGCGCAAGCTGGCGCGGCTCGGTCGGCTTCTATTACAGCCTGATGCCGTTGTTCGCTCTGCAGCTGATCTACGTGCCGCTGTCGCAGATCTTCCTGGCCACGCGCGCACAGCGCACCGATTTCCTGTTTCAGTTGACCTGCGGGTTGGGCCTCGTCGCTGCGCTGGGCGTCGCGCGGCTGACGAACCTGTCGGCCCCGACGAGCGTCCTGATTTTTTCATTGACCGGCGCGGCGTTGATGGCGGCGGGCATCGCGCTGACGTATCGGGTCCTCGACGCGAACCTGTCCCGACGGGGGGCGCTGGCGTGAGAACGCCGATACGACGAACGAGTACACCATGATCCTGATAGTCATCGATTCCCTCGAGCGCTACTACTTCGCCACCCGCCTGGTGAACGCGGTCCGGCACGAATACGAGTTCGCATTCCTGACGAGCGAGCCGGTCGCGCATCTCGGCCTGCTGCTGGGTGGCTTCCGGTCGGTGTACCTGAACCGGCTGATGCTGATCGACGTGCCCGATGGCCAGCCGGCCGACCGCACGCCGTACCAACTGTCGATCGAAGTGATGAACGGGCAGATGACCGAGGCGCGCGCGAAGCGCGAGTCGGCGGCGATCTTCCATATTGCGTTGGAAGTCCTTCGTGGGCTGCGGATCGAGCAGTGCGTGATGTGGAACGGGCAGCAGCTCGTGTGCCGTGCGGTGCGGCAGGCGTGCACGGTGCAGGGCGTGGCGACCCGCTTCATCGAGATTTCGAATTTGCCGGGCAAGCTGTTCGTCGATTCGCTGGGCGTCAATGCATTGTCGACGATCAGCCGCAACCCCGAGGTCATCGATCGCCTGCCGCTGCCCGACGAGGACACGCATGCGCGCTGGCTGTCGACCTATGAACGCGACAAGCGCAAGCCGCTGCCGCAGGCGCGGACGTCGTTCGGACGCAAGGCGACGTCCGCGACGAATTATGTGCTGAAGCTGGTCAGCCGCGGTGTCGGCCGGCGGCGTCTGGCAAGCGTGCGCGCGCGCAACGGCATGCCGGCGCCGCGCCAGGCCACTTATATGTCGGCCGACACGCTGTCGACCTGCCGCTATGTATTCCTGCCGCTTCAGGTGGCCGGCGATACGCAGATCAAGCTGCACTCTGACGTCGGCAATCTCGACGCGATTCGCCATGCGTTCGAGTTCGCGGCGAACGAGAGCGCCGACCTGTTCGTGAAACTCCATCCGGCGGAAACCGACGCGGCCGAGATCGACGCGATCGTGCGCCTGCAGCAGACCTATCACTTCGAGATCGTCACGTCGCCGACCACGGAGCTGCTGCGGCATGCGCATGCGGTCGTCACGATCAATTCGACGGTCGGGCTGGAGGCGATGCTGTACGGCAAGCGCGTGGTGTCGCTCGGGCGGTGTTTCTACAAGGAATTCGATCGCGAGCGCCTGCTGAAGTACATCCATTCGTTTCTGGTCGACGGCATCGACTACTTCGGCACCGCGCGTATCCCGGCCGATGCGGCGCGGCGCGTTTTCGCGGGGCAGCGCTGACATGACCGTCACGTTGCGACAGACCGCCGACGCGATCGCCGAAGATTGCCGCCGCAATGCGTTCGTGAAGACGCGCAGCGTGGTGATCTTCTACCGCATCGTGCACTACCTCGCGTGCCGGAGCCGGTTCACGCTGCTGGCCGGCGCGCCGCTGATCCTGCTGTACATCGTGTTGTGCGACTGGCTGATGGGCATCGAGATTCCGGCGAAGACGAAGATCGGCAAGGGGCTCGCGATCTATCACGGCACCGGCCTCGTGATCAACGGATACGCGACGATCGGCGCGTACTGCACGCTGCGGCACGGCGTGACCGTCGGCAACACGATCCGGAAGGACGGCACGCTCGGCGGCGTGCCGACGATCGGCGATCACGTCGAGTTCGGCGCGCACAGCGTCGTGCTCGGCGAGGTTCGCATCGGCGACCGTGCGCGGATTGGCGCCGGGGCGGTCGTGCTGACCGACGTGCCCGACGGCGGCGTCGCGGTCGGTGTGCCGGCGCGCGTTCTCGACAACGGACAGGAATCGAAATGAAAGTGTTCATTCTGCATCCCGGCAAGGCGAACTATCCCGAGATCGCCGCCTACGGCCGTCGGCTGAGAGCGCACGGGTTCGAGGTGTTCGACGGCGATCTCGATGCGTATGTGCGCTTTCCGGATCGGGACGTCTGCATCCTGTGGTGCATCATGGGTTTCTATCGGGCATTGCCGCCCGCGCGGTTCGTGATTCACGACTATCGGTCGCTGTCGGTGGGCCGGCTCGCGGCCGTCAAGGACCGCGTGAAGCGCGTGCTGAACGTACGGCCCGATTTGCGCATCTTCCAGAACGCGCGGATGCGCGACGCGATGGCGTTTGGCGACGGCGTACGCGCGTTGCTGCTGCCGATGGGCGTGCCGGACTGGATCTTCGATCCGGTGGATACCGGTGCCGGTGCCGACGTCGCGGCCGTGGGCGACGCCGGTACCATGCAAACGCCGTCCGGAAGGTTCTGCTATATCGGCGAGATGAGCCGAGAACGCGGCTTTCACAAGGTGCTCGCCGCCTACCGCGACGCGCGGCGCGACGCAGCGGACACGCTCGTGCTGGTCGGCCATCCGGAGCCCGAAATCCGCGCGGCTTTCGCCGACACGCCGGGCATCCGTTTCGTCGGCCGCGTACCGCAACGCGACGCGCTGCGGATCGTGCGCGACAGCGAATACGCGGTGTGCTTCTTTCCGTATCACCGGCCGCATTGCTTCCAGACGCCGACGAAGCTGCTCGAATACGCGTCGCTCGGAAAAAAGATCGTCTGCAACGACGCGCCGTCGAACGTACGCACCGCGAAAGAACTCGGTATCCCGTGTCACGTCACCGGCGCGGCGATCTTCGACGAAGTGTTTCCGCTGTCGCGGATCCGTGCGCGTCGTCCCGATCCGGCTGCGATGAAGTCGCTCGAATGGGGGCGCGTAATCGAAGGGTCCGGCGTGCTCGCGTATATCGATGCGGTCGCGGGGCGCGGCCCGCGTGTTTGACGGTCGTTCGGCGTCGGTGCGCGACGGCTCATTTTTCATGGAACGGATCCGATGAAAATCGTCCACATAGTCGAATCCAGCGCGACGGGCACGTTGTCGATGGTGTGCCTGATTGCCAATCGCTTCGCTCGCGAAGGGCACGACGTGCACGTCGTCTATTCGGTGCGGCCCGATACGCCGCCGGGTCTGGCCGCGATGTTCGACGCGAGGGTGTCGTTGCGCCACGTCCAGATGAAAGGCGCGGGCCTGTTGCAGACCGTGATGCGCCTGCGCGCGACACTCAACGGGATCGGCCCGGACGTCGTGCACATGCATTCGTCGTTTGCCGGTTTTTTAGGGCGGCTGTCGACGCTGTTTGCGTTGCCGAAGGCGGCGTTCTTCTACAGTCCGCACTGCATTTCTTTCATGCGTCGCGACATCTCGCGCGTGAAGCGCCTGGCGTTCGTCGGCCTGGAGAGAATCGCGTGCGTGCGGAAGTGTCTTTACGTCGCGTGCTCGGAAAGTGAAGGTCGGGCGATTCGTACCTGGCTTCGTCAGCCGGTGGTGGTGGTCGAGAATGCGGTGGTCGAGACTGCGTCGACCGCGCATTCGAGCGGCGCCGCGCGGCCCGCGGACAGCCCCGCCTATGTGGTGACGGTCGGCGGCATCCGCGCGCAAAAGAATCCGGGCCTGTTCGCGCAGATCGCGTACGGCATGCGCGCGCGCGGTACGCGTTTCGTCTGGATCGGCGACGGCGACGATGGTGCGAAGGCGGAACTGGCGAAGGCCGGCGTCGAAGTGACCGGATGGCTGTCGCGCGACGAGGTCGAGCGTCGGCTCGGATGCGCGGACGTGTACCTGTCGACCTCGTCGTGGGAAGGGATGCCGGTGTCGGTGATCGAGGCGATGCTGGCCGGCCGACCCGTCGTCGTGTCCGACTGTGCGGGCAACGTCGATGTCGTCCGTCATTTGCAGACCGGCGTGATCTATGCGACGGCAGCCGACGCGGCCGCGTGGCTGCAGCGTCTCGCTGGCGACGTTGCATTGCGGTCAGAACTGGGCCGGCGGGCGAACCGCGAGGCGCGGCAGCGTTTCGGCGAGGAACGCCTGTTCGGCGAGCTTGCGCCGCTCTATGCGACGAGCGGGGAGCGCTGACGTCGGCAAGCGGCGGCGGTCGACCTCCGCGTTTCGCGCGGCGGCGGTCGCGGCCGCAGCACGACGCGAACACCATCGTCCTCATTTCGTGGAGATCCATATGAATGTAACCATCACGCCGGACGTCACGGTCGGCAACGACCTGCCGTTCGTCCTCTTCGGCGGCCTCAACGTGCTCGAAAGCCTCGAGCTCACGCTCGACGTGTGCGGCACGTTCGTCGAGGTCACGCGCCGTCTCGGCATTCCGCTGGTGTTCAAGGCATCCTTCGACAAGGCCAACCGTTCGTCGATCCACTCGTATCGCGGCGTGGGGTTCGACGTGGGGCTGCGGATCCTGGACGAAGTCAGGCACCGGTTCGGCGTGCCCGTGATCACGGACGTGCATGAGGTGTGGCAGGTCGGGCCGGTCTCGCAGGTCGTCGACGTCCTGCAGATACCGGCATTCCTCGCGCGCCAGACCGATCTCGTGGTCGCGATCGCGCGGACCGGCAACGTGGTCAATATCAAGAAGCCGCAGTTCATGAGCCCGACGCAGATCGAGCACGTCGTATCGAAATGCCGCGAGGCCGGCAACGATCGCGTGATCCTGTGCGAGCGCGGTTCCTCGTTCGGCTACGACAATCTCGTCGTCGACATGCTCGGTTTTCGCCAGATGCGCGATGCGACGGGCGATTGCCCGGTGATCTTCGACGTCACGCACAGCCTGCAGATGCGCGATCCGCACGGCGCCGCGTCGGGCGGCCGGCGGCGTCAGGTACTCGATCTCGCGCGCGCCGGGATGGCGGTCGGGCTGGCCGGGCTGTTCCTCGAAGCGCATCCGGATCCCGACCACGCGCGTTGCGACGGCCCGAGCGCGCTGCCGCTCGCGTTGCTCGACGCGTTCCTGCAGCAGACGAAGGCGGTGGACGATCTGGTCAAGCGGCTCGCGCCGCTCGATATCCGGTGAGCGGCGCGATGTATCGCGGGCCCGTGCGCCTGGTGCTGTTCGACGTCGACGGCGTGCTGACGGACGGTCTGCTCCACGTGACGGCCGACGGCGAGTTCATGAAGAGCTTTCATGCGCACGACGGCGTCGCGGTCGCATTGCTGCGCGCGCACGGGATCCGCGTCGGCATCCTGTCGGGCAAGCATAGCGGCGCATTGGCGTGGCGGGCCGCGCAGCTCGGCGTCGACGTGCTGGTGACCGGCTGCGACGACAAGGCCGCCGGCTACGCGGACATCAAGGCGCGGCAACGGATGGGCGACCCCGAAATCGCGTACGTCGGCGACGACGTGAACGATCTCGCGGTCATCGAACGCGTCGGCGTGTCGTATGCGCCGGCCGACGCGCATCCGCTCGTCCGCGCACGCGTCGATCATGTCGTACGCACGGTCGGAGGCCGCGGCGTGGCGCGCGAGGTGGCCGAGCATCTGCTGACCGGTGCCGGGCTGTCGCTCGACGACGCGTACCGGCCGTTGTTCGAAGCATGGAGCAGCCATGACGTCATTCAATAACGGGCGGCCGGTGCACGTCGTGATTCCGGCACGATACGGCTCGACGCGACTGCCGGGAAAACCGCTCGTCGATCTGGACGGCGAACCGATGATCGTCCGCGTGCACGCGCGCGTGAGCCGTGCGCTGCCCGATACCGACATCGTCGTCGCGATCGACGATCCGCGTATCGCCGACGCGCTCGCCGCGCGCGGCATCCGTTTCGCGATGACCGATGCCGGTCATGAGTCCGGCACCGATCGCGCCGCGGAAGTCGCGCGTGCATTCGGCTGGCGCGACACCGATGCCGTGCTCAACGTACAGGGCGACGAACCGCTCGTGCCCACGGCGCTGCTGCGGGCATTCGCCGGCTTCTGCAGCGCGGCGCCGGACCTCGGTGTCGCGACGGTGGCCTGCCCGGTCGGCGACACCGCGTTGCTCGACGAGCCGGGCATCGTCAAGCTCGTCGTCGACGGCCGCGGCCGTGCGCTGTATTTCTCGCGCGCGGCGATTCCATTCTGCCGCGACGGCCGGCCCGCGCAAACGGGCGGTCCGAACGGCGGCGGTTTTCTGCGGCACGTCGGCCTCTACGGCTACGCGAATACGGCGTTGCAGTCGCTGGCGGCCGCGGCGCCGTGCGAGCTCGAACGATTGGAGCGGCTCGAGCAGTTGCGGGCGCTCTGGCTCGGCATGCCGATCGACGTGATGCAATGGCCCGATGCGCCGCCGGCCGGCATCGATACGCCCGACGACGTCGCGCGCGTCGTCTCCCTTCTCAAACGGCAAACTGATGATGCGACAGAACCATATTGAATCCGCCCGGCAGGTCTTCGAGATCGAATCGCGGGCGTTGGCCAGCGTGGCCGCGCGGCTCGACGCGAACTTCGACGGTGCGATCGAGATCATGCTCGGCTCGCGCGGGCGGGTCGTCGTGTGCGGGATGGGCAAGTCCGGGATCGTCGGCAGGAAGATCGCCGCGACGCTGTCGAGCACCGGCACGCCCGGCTTCTTCATGCATCCGGGCGAGGCTTATCACGGCGATCTAGGGATGGTGACGCCGGACGACACGTTTCTCGCGATTTCGAATTCCGGGGAAACGGACGAGGTGATCAAGCTGATCCCGTTCTTGCGCAGCAACGGCAACGACCTGATCGCACTGACCGGCGATCCTGCGTCGACCCTCGCACGCGCCGCGCGGGTCCATCTCGACGTCGGCGTCGAACGCGAGGCGTGCCCGCTGCAACTCGCGCCGACCGCGTCGACGACGGCCACGCTCGCGATGGGCGATGCGCTGGCGGTCACGCTGATGCGGGCGCGCGGCTTCCAGCCGGAGCACTTCGCACGCTTCCACCCGGGCGGCTCGCTCGGCCGCCGGCTGCTGTCCACGGTCGACGACGAAATGGCGCGCCGGGACCTGCCGATCGTGACGGAAGACATGTCGACGCTCGACGTGCTGGACGCGATGACGCGCGGGCGTCTCGGGCTCGCGATCGTGAAGCGCGACACGGGTTGGGGCATCGTGACCGACGGCGACATCCGCCGCGCGATCGAGCGGTATGGCGACGGCGTATTGCGGCGCACGGCAGCCGACATGATGTCGATCGAGCCCTGTACGGTGCGGCCGGGTACGCGGGTCGAGGATGCGCTGCTGCTGATGCAGACGCAGCGCATCGGCGCGTTGCTGGTGGTCGACGGCGGCGACGTCGTCGGCGTGTTCAAGAAATAGACGGGCGGCGGGCCTCGGCCGGGGCTACTGCAACTCTTGTGTCAGCGCAGTGGATGCGGCGTTGTCGCGGAACCGGCGTACGCGCAGGAACGTGATGAAATTCGAGTCGTGCTGGCTGGCCGCGCCGCCTTCCGGGTCGTCGAACGCGACGCGGAGCACGGCAACGAGATCGCTGCCGTCGAATTGCCAGTCGACGTACTGGAAGCCGTGCCGCTTCTTGTCCGCGTGTTGCAGCAGGATGCGCCGTGCGGTCCACCGTCGCAGATCGGGCGACGACAGCAGCACCAGCGTGTTGCGCACGCGCTCGAGGTTCGCCGGCCCGACGCTCTTCGGCACCGCATTCGTGATCGTCCAGTATTGCTTCGACTGGGGATCGAAGCGGATCGTGAATTTCTTGCCCGCGCCGGGCAGGTCGACGAAATCCCGCGTCGGGTCGAACGACAGCGTTCGGCCGTCGTCGCTCGTCGTCACCAATGCGGCTTTCTCCGGGCCGTTCGCCGTGTTCACGCGCAGCATGACGACGGGCGCGGCGCCTTGCCTGCCGACGACATTGCCTTCTTCCCACGACTGGAATGTGCCGTCGAGCCAGCGTTTGTCCGACGACAGATGCGCGGACATGCGCCAGTTGCGCGCGTCGAGCAGATCGCGGTCGACGGGGGCGGACAGCACCGTCGCGCGCAGGTCGCCGCCGTCGACGCTTTCATACGCGCGCCAGACGCGCCCGCGATCGACGAGCACCGGAACCGGCCCGGTGATGAAGCGCCCGGGATACGGCAGCAGACCGGTGGACGCATCGACCGGCGTGGTCCACGACGCACCGCCGTCATCGGAGCGGCGAATCGACGGCGTGCCCATCGAGCGGTTGGTGCCCATCAGATACAGCGCGCCGTTCAGCACGAACAGCGACGACCAGTACTGGTCCGGCACGCCCGCGAGCCGCGACCAGGTCGCGCCCTTGTCGTGCGACGCGAACACGGACACGCGGTTCTGTGCCGCTGCGGCGCCGAACGTGTCGAAGCTCGCGACATAGTCGCCGTTCGGCAGCAGGGCGAGCGACGGGGAGCCGAGATACACGCGCGTGGCGGCCGGACTGTGCGCGATGACTTCGCCGGGCGGCGCGGGTACGGAGGCGGCGTTCGCCACCATCGCCGCGCAGGTCATGCACAGCGCCGCGATAAGCGATCGTTTCGACCTGCGAAACGTCGATGCATGTCGGAGTAATGTCATGTCGGATGCGCGACGGGCTCGTCGCCGGACAGGTTGGGAAGCGGGCGGGCAACCGCGCGCCGCCGCGGCGCATCCTGGTCGGCCAGCACGACGAACAGCAGAATGGTGAGCCAGAGCATGCCATACAGCACGTGATATTTGAACAGCAGGATCGGCAGCAGATAGAGCAGATACTTGCGTCGACCCTTGCGGCGAAACAGCACGACCAGCGTACCGAAGAACGCGATGAACCCGGCGACGCCCGCGGCGAACACGAGGTAGATGTAGAACGAGCTGTCCCGTACCTGATAGCCGCGCAGGTGCGTCTTGCCGACGTTGTTGCGCTCGTCCCAGAAGAGGCCGTCGCCGAACACGCCCGCGACGACGTCGCGCTCGGTCAGCTCGGTCAGCACGAGCGTACGGCTGCCGACCGCATCGTAGTCGACGGACTGGTTCACCCGCTGGTCGTACACGCTGTAAAGCCAGGGCACGCAGGCGAGCGCGACGACGACGACGGCGATCCGGGTCCGCAGCCGACCGCGCCCGATGAGCATGTGCAGCCCGCACAACGCGGCGCACACGGCCATCGACGCGACCGAGAAGCTGAGCAGCGCCGTCGCGAACCCGACCGCGGGCGCGAGCGTCATGCGCCGCTGCGATAGCAGCAGGGCCACCGCGCTCGGCACGACCGTCATCGCATAAAACGACGGCTCGGAATACAGGCCGAGCGCACGAATCGAAATCAGGCTGTCGGTCAGCGCCTTGGTGGCGTAGAGCGCTTCGGAGTCGGCTTCGCGCACGTAGCTGTCGAAATCGATGAAGGTACCGGTGCCGAGGTAATAGACGAGCTGAAACGTGAAGAACGCGGCGTGGACGTAGATGAGCGTCCGGCATGCGGTGTCGAGCGTATCCCGCGTGAGCACGCCGCCGGCAAACATCCAGTAGCACAGCGCGATATACGTCTGGATCAGCATGAACTTGACGTAGAAGTTCACGTAGAAATCGCCGAACGCGGACAGAACGAACGCGACGCTGATGCTGATCAGCCAGTACGCACAGACCGGAAACAGGTGCCGCTGCCGGTTCATCAGCGTCGGCGCGCGAAGAAAGGCGAGCGCGCAGAGCAGGAAATAGGCGGCGAAGGTTGCTCGTACGCTGAATGCGTTGAGGGAGAAGAACAGTACGCTGGCTGAAAAGAGCAAGGTCGACATGCGTGCGCCCGATCGGAGACTCCGGATTCGCCACGCGCCGGCCGTTCCGGCGCCGTACGGCGAGATGCGTCGCGACGCGGGCAAGGTGCCTGTCGGGCAGGGCTGGCTTGCTCGCCGGTTCGCACGCGGAATACGGGGTCGTCGCTCGGGACGACTCGATTCCGGCGATCAAGCATAGACGGTTGGACGGGCGGGCGAGCGGCGTTGTCCGATCCGGGCGGCATTCCGTCTTTTTCCGGCGGGGTCGACGAAGCGGTTTTGCGCGCGCCCGCGCTGGCGAGGGGCAGCGCCGGCCATCGCACGCCGTGCCATCCGACCCGCGCCCGTCAGGGCCGCAGCGCGAACCGCCCGCACAAAAACGGCGAATAGTTGTCGATCGCCGCCTGAATCGGCGCGTGTCGGCCGTACGCGACGGCCGACACGGCCAATAGCGACCCGGCGACGAGCGCGCGATACCGCGCGTCGACACGCGGCGCGCCATGCCGCCGCACGAACGCCAGCGCGACCGCCGAGCCGACGAGCCAGCCGGCGACGACTTCCGCCGGCGTGTGCGCGTCGTCGAACACGCGCGCCACGCCGATCAGTGCGCCGAGCGCGAGCCCGAGCGACAGCGACGTGTTCGCCCGCCATGACGTCCCGCCGCTCAGTGCCAGCGCGCATGTCATCGGCCAGACCGCCGATGCGAGCATCGTATGTCCGCTGATCACGCGGAAATCGATCGCGCGGATCTGGACCCCGCAGCCGGCGTACAGCATCTTCGTGACGCCGACCAGCGTCATGCCGGCCGCGAGCATCAGCGCCCACGACGCCGCGTAACGTCGCCCGGTCGCCGAGCACGTCAACCAGCCGATGCACACGAGCGCAAGGGGCACCGTCATCGCCGCGTCGCCGAGATCGCTGATGGCCGTCCACATGACCGGGTGCGTCGCGCCGCCGGTCAGGCGGCCAGCGGCGTCGACATGCGCGCGGCCAGATAGCTTTCGAAGTCCGCGGCCACCTCCGGGTGCCGCAGCGCGAACTCGACCGTCGCCTTCAGATACCCGAGCTTGCTGCCGCAATCGAAACGCGTGCCGTCGTAGCGATGGGCGAGCACCTGTTCGTCCGTCAGCAGCGACTGGATCGCGTCCGTCAGTTGCAGTTCGCCGCCGGCCCCCGGCCGCAGCGCGCGCAGATGCTCGAACACCTTCGGCTTCAACACGTAACGCCCGACCACGCCGAAATTCGACGGCGCGTTCGCCGGCGCCGGCTTCTCGACGATTCCGGACACCTTGAACAGGTTGTCCTCCCAGCGCTTGCCGTCGATCACGCCGTACGACGTCGAGGCCTCGGGCGCGATTTCCTCCACGCCAATCACCGACGCGTGATAGTGATCGAACACGTCGATCATCTGGCGCAACACGGGTGTCGGACCGTCGAGCAGGTCGTCCGCGAGGATCACGGCGAACGGCTGGTCGCCGACCAGCTTCTCCGCGCACAGCACGGCATGGCCGAGCCCCAGTGCTTCGGCCTGGCGAACGTAGAAGCAGTCGACGTGGTTCGGCTTGATGCCGCGAACCAGCGACAGCAGCTTTTCCTTGCCGCGCGCCTCGAGCTCGGCTTCGATCTCGTAGGATTTGTCGAAGTGGTCTTCGATCGCGCGCTTGCTGCGGCCGGTCACGAAAATCATTTCGGTGATGCCGGCGTCGATCGCTTCCTCGACCGCATATTGAATCAGCGGCTTGTCCACGACCGGCAGCATTTCCTTCGGGCTCGCCTTGGTCGCCGGTAGAAATCGCGTGCCGAGACCGGCGACCGGAAAGACGGCTTTCGTCACTTTCAACATGGTTTTCGGATTTCACTCGTTCGGGTTCAGGCATCGACGATGCCGACAGAGGGCGACGATGCGTGAATGCGATCGTCGTTGGCACGGTACCGTGCGCGCTCGCGCCACCGGCCCCGCACGCCGTCCGAAAATCGTAGGGGTGTTCCGCTTTCCGGAGGTGACCGAATCTAGGCTGAATCCGACAGCGACGCATGGCGAATCGCGAATCATCGCTTTGCAAGCGGCGATTTCGCGTATGTCGGATCAGACCTAGGAATTGTCCGCATGATGCGCGTCGCCTGACATAGATTCAGGGATTCATTACTGCACGGCCGGTCACGGCGCCGCGCGCGGCCCCGCAAGACCCGCCGTCGGCTCGGGAGCGGTCATGACCGAACAGGGCGATATCTTCGACGCAATCGCGGAATTCAATCGCGCGTATCTCGTGCTTGCCCAGCGCATACTGCGTGTCCACTACGAGCAGGGCAAGCGGCAATTGGGCATCTCGGATGAAAGTGCCGCAACGATCGTCGCGCTGACGGCCGATCAGATCGACGAACTCGCGGTCGGCGGCGAACTGGTCTGCGAATTTCGCGCTGAAAACGCGCCGGGCCGCGCATGATCCATCGTCCGGTTTTCGCGCATGGGCGTCTGACCCACGTCCGCGAAGCGGAGGCGTCGTGGCAAGCCCGTTGCCCATTCGAACGATCGCGCGAACGGCGACACCCGCGCAAGCCGCGCGGCGTCGCATCGGCCCGCAGAGGCCCGCGTTACGCGCGCTCGCTGACCGCCGTGAACTTGCGGTCGCGCACCCGCGCTTCGTCGGCGCCGCCGCGCACGAGGCTCAGCGCTTCCGCGCGGCTCGCGACGCACGGTCCGGAGCCCAGCAGCGGCTGGCGCGCGGTCTCGCGCAGCGCGAGCACCGACACGATGCCGATGAACGACGCGCCCATCAGGTAGTACGCGGGCATCATCAGGTCGCCGGTGCGATCGACCAGCCACGCGGCGACGAGCGGCGTCGTGCCGCCGAACAGCGACACCGACACGTTGAAGCCGATCGCGAGCGCGCCGTAGCGGATCCGCGTCGGGAAGAGGGCCGGCAGCGCCGACGGCATCACGCCCGTGAACGTCGACAGCAGGATCCCGTAGATCAGCATCCCGCCGAAGATCGGCAGCATGCCGCCGGTGCGGATCAGCATCAGCGCCGGCACCGACAGCACGAGCAGGCCCACGCAGCCGGCCATCATCACCGGCTTGCGGCCGATCTTGTCGGACAGGTGCCCGGCGTACAGCGTCATCGGCATCATCAGCACCATCACGAGCAGCACCATGAAGAGACCGTGCGATTCGCGCACGTGCAGCGTCGCCGACAGGTAGCTCGGCAGGTACGACAGCGCCATGTAGTCGGTCACGTTGAAGATCAGCACGAGGCCGACGCATTGCAGCAGCGGCTTCCACTGTTCGACGAGCAGCGTCGCGAAGCGCTGCTTCGGCCGCGCGCGCTCGTCCGCTTCGCGTGCTTCGGCCTCCTTCTGGAAGGCCGGCGTTTCCTCGAGCTTGAGCCGCACGTAGAGGCCCACGAGGCCGAGCGGGCCGGCGATGAAGAACGGCACGCGCCAGCCCCATGACAGCAGCGCTTCCTGCGACAGCGTGGCCGTCAGCAGCGCGACCGTGGCCGCGCCGAGCGTATAGCCGATCAGCGTGCCGAATTCGAGGAAGCTGCCCATGAAGCCGCGGCGCTTGTCGGTCGCGAATTCGGCGATGAAGGTGGCCGCGCCGCCGTATTCGCCGCCGGTCGAGAAGCCCTGCACGAGGCGCGCGACGAGCAACAGGATCGGGGCCATGATGCCGATCGACGCGTAGCTCGGGATCAGCCCGATCGCGAAGGTGCCGACGGCCATCATGATCATCGTCGCGGCGAGCACGCGCTGGCGGCCGATGCGGTCGCCGAGCGGGCCGAACACCATGCCGCCGAGCGGGCGCACGAGGAACGCGGCCGCGAACGTGCCGAAGGTTGCGAGCAGCTGTGCGGACGGGCTGCTGGAGGGGAAGAACACCTTGCCGAGCGTGACGGCGATATAGCTGTAGACGCCGAAGTCGAACCATTCCATCGCATTGCCGAACGCCATCGCGCCGACCGCGCGCTTGAGAACGGCCGGGTCGACGATCGTGATGTCATCCAGCTTGATGGACTGGCGCGAAGACCGGGTTTTCGCGGGGCGCGCTTGCGACGGGCTCAATGATTTCTCCTGGAATTGCCTTGGCGGCGCGGCCGGCGGGAATGCAGCGGGCGTGCGGGCCGACGGACAGCGAAGGCGGATGTCTCGGGGATGCCTCGATGCCGGTGGCGTGACGCGCGCGGCGGATGACACCGGGCAGGTGTGTTGTGCGAACCAGTTTAGAGAAACGGGTGCGAGCGGCTATCGGTCATGCGCCCGGAACCCGGTGGTAAACGACACGCGGGGAAGAAGCGATGCCGATCGCGCCCCGGCGGGCGGAGGCGCGGCGCGGACGGTCATCTCGCCGGGCGCCGGCTCGCGGAGACCAGCAACGCGACGAACGCCGCTTCGTCCGCGCGCAGGCCGCGCGGCGTACGCCGGACCGCGAGCGCGGCGAGCGTGCCCGCCTCGAACGCGTCGAGCACGGCCGGATGGATGTAGCAGCGCCGGCACACGGCCGGCGTGTTGCGCAGCAGGTCGGCCACCGCGCGCACGGTCTCGACGATCTGCTTGCGCGCATGCGTCACGCCGCGATGCTCGATGCGCCGCAGCAATCCGAGCGCGTGCACGCTGCCGGCCCAGGTCCGGTAATCCTTCGCGGTGAAGTCGGCGCCGCCGGCCTCGCGCAGGTAGTCGTTCACGTCGGACGACCCGACCGGATGGCGTACGCCGTCGTCGTCCACATACTGGAACAGCTCGTGCCCGGGCAACTCCGCGCAGCGCCGCACGATCCGCGCGACCCGCGCGTCGTCGACCGTCACGTCGTGCTCGATCCCGCTCTTGCCGGCAAAGCGCAGCCGCACCTGGCCGGGCTGGATCTTCAAATGGCGCTTGCGCAGCGTCGTCAGCCCGTACGAGCCGTTTTCGCGCGCATATTCCGCGTTGCCGATCCGCGCGAGCGTCGTATCGAGCAAGCGGACGATCGTCGCGACGACCTTGTCGCGCGGCATGCCCGGCAGCGCCAGATCGCGCGTGACGCGGGCGCGGATACGCGGCAGCGCCCGCGCGAACGCGGCCATCCGCGCGTACTTGTTCGCATCGCGGGTTTCCCGCCACTGCGGGTGATAGCGGTACTGCTTGCGGCCGCGCGTGTCGCGGCCCGTCGCCTGAAGATGACCGCGCGGGTCCATGCAGATCCACACGTCGGTGTACGCGGGGGGAATCGCCAGCGCGTCGATGCGGGCGATTTCGTCGGCATCGCGCAGCCGCGCGCCGTCCGGCCCGTAGTACGCGAAGCCGTTGCGCAGCCGGCGGCGCGTGTAGCCGGGCTGGCGGTCGTCGACATGGCGCAGCGCCGCGACGGCGCTCGAAGCGGGCCGCTTCATGTCGCGACGCGCCGGCCGGCGGCGGCGGCGGTGCGCGGCGACCCGCGCTCACGGGCAGCGATCATGCTTGTCTCCTTGGGTTCGCGTGAAGGGCGCTCGCCTGGCATGGGGTGCGAACAGCCATTGCGACGGAGCAAGAACCGTGCGCCGCCGCCTCTGGCCTTGCTCGCGTGTTTAGGTGTTTATACGCATGCCGATTCCGGCATCGCCCCAATCCAATATTTCATTGGAAGGTTATCGGACTTGTTCCTACACTGATGCGGGGCCTGTATACCATGCCGGCACGACACGCCGGCCGGGGCAGCCCGATCCGCGCCAGCGCCACGCAGAAACACAACAGCGCCGCGGCACACAACGACATCATCGGAGACGGACCATGACATTCATCAAGAAGCTCGCGGCCGGCGCGATCGTCGCCGCGGCGACGGTGCTGGCAGGCGGCGCGCACGCGCAGCAAAAGCCGATCACGCTCGGGTTCTCGCAGGTCGGCGCGGAAAGCGCCTGGCGCACCGCGAACACCGTATCGGTGAAGAGCGCGGCGAAGGACGCCGGCATCAACCTGAAGTTTTCCGACGCACAGCAGAAACAGGAGAACCAGATTCGCGCGATCCGCTCGTTCATCGCGCAGAAGGTCGACGTGATCGCGTTCTCGCCGGTCGTCGAATCGGGCTGGGAGCCGGTGCTGAACGAAGCGAAGGCCGCGCATATCCCGGTGATCCTGACCGACCGCGGCGTCGACGTGAAGGACCCGTCGCTGTACGTGACGATGATCGGCTCCGACTTCCTCGAGGAAGGGCGGCGCGCCGGCCACTGGCTCGAAGAGCGCTACAAGAACGATGCGGGCCCGATCAATATCGTCGAGCTGCAGGGCACGGTCGGCTCCGCGCCGGCCAACGATCGCCGCGCGGGCCTGCTCGAGGTGATCAAGAACAATCCGAAATTCAAGGTCATCGCATCGCAGAGCGGCGACTTCACGCTCGCCGGCGGCAAGCAGGTGATGGAAGCGTTCGCGAAGACCTACGGCAAGCAGATCAACGTCGTCTACGCGCACAACGACGACATGGCGCTCGGCGCGATCCAGGCGATGGAAGAGGCCGGCATCAAGCCCGGCAAGGACGTCAGCGTCGTGTCGTTCGACGCGACCAAGGGCGGCTTCCAGGCGATGGTCGCGGGCAAGATCAACGTCGACGTCGAATGCAGCCCGCTGCTCGGCCCGCAACTGATGACCGCGGTGAAGGACGTGGTCGCCGGCAAGCAGTTGCCCAAGCGCATCGTGACCAACGAGACGGTGTTCCCGATGAACGTCGCGGCGCAGGTGCTGCCGACCCGCAAGTACTGACCTGTCCGCCCGGGCGGCGGCCTCGCGGCCGCCGTCCGGCGACGCTTCGAGGGAGGATGCATGCAGAGTCCGCCGGTGGTCGAGATGATCGGCATCGACAAGTCGTTTCCGGGCGTCAGCGCGCTGCAGCGCGTGGACTTCCGGTTGTTTCCGGGCGAGATCCACGCGCTGATGGGCCAGAACGGCGCGGGCAAGTCGACGCTGATCAACGTGCTCACCGGCGTGCATGCGCACGATGCGGGCGAGATTCGCGTCGGCGGCGCGCCGGTGAATTTCGCCGCGCCGCGCGAGGCCGAGGCGGCCGGGATCCAGACGCTGTATCAGGAAGTGAACCTGTGCGCGAACCTGTCGGTCGCGGAGAACATCTTCGCGGGCCGGCAGCCGATGCGGCGCGGTGCGATCGACTGGAAGACGATCCACGCACGGGCGCGCGACGCGCTCGCCGAACTCGATCTCGCGCTCGACGTCACGCGTTCGCTCGACTCGTATCCGATCGCGGTACAGCAGATGGTCGCGATTGCGCGGGCGGTGTCGGTCGACGCGCGCGTGCTGATTCTCGACGAACCGACGTCGAGCCTCGACGACGGCGAAGTCGCGCGGCTGTTCGACGTGCTGCGCCGGCTGAAGGCGTCGGGCATCGCGATCCTGTTCGTCACGCATTTTCTCGAGCAGACCTACGCGGTGTCCGACCGGATCACCGTGATGCGCAACGGCGAGCGCGAAGGCGAGTACCTCGCGCGCGATCTGCCGGTCGACGTGCTCGTCGCGAAGATGACCGGCCGCGAGCGCATGTCCGATACGTTGCAGGCCGGCGCCGCCGCGGTCGAGCGTACTACCGCGGCCGATGCGCCGTTCCTGTCGATGCAGCAGGTCGGCCGGCGCGGGATGATGAGCGCGCTCGATCTCGACGTGTGCCCCGGCGAGATCGTCGGGCTGGCCGGGCTGCTCGGCTCGGGCCGCACCGAAACCGCGCAACTGGCGTTCGCCGCCACGCGCCCCGATACCGGCGCGATCGAGATCGACGGTGCGCGCAAGCGGCTCGCGTCGCCGCATGACGCGGTGCGCAACGGCATCGCGTACTGCCCGGAAGATCGCAAGAAGGAGGGTATCGTCGCCGCGCTGTCGATCCGCGAGAACATCGTGCTCGCGCTGCAGGCGCGGCGCGGCTGGTGGCGGCTGATTGGTCGGGCGCGCCAGCGCGAGATCGCCGACACGTATATCGCGCGGCTCGGCATCAAGGCGCGCGACGCGGAGCAGCCGATCGGGCTGCTGTCGGGCGGCAACCAGCAGAAGGTGCTGCTTGCGCGCTGGCTCGCGACGGACCCGAAGCTGCTGATTCTCGACGAGCCGACGCGCGGCATCGACGTCGCCGCGAAGTTCGACATCATGGAACGCGTGCTCGCGCTGTGCGCGCAGGGGCTTGCGATCCTGTTCATCTCGTCGGAGATCGGCGAGGTCGTGCGCGTGAGCCACCGGATCGCGGTGCTGCGCGACCGGCGCAAGGTCGCGGAACTGAGTGGCGCCGATGCGTCCGAGGAACAGGTTTACCGGTTGATCGCAGGAGGCCAGTCATGACGTGGCTACGCACGCTGTTTCGTCATTCGCTCGCGTGGCCGGTGCTGACGCTCGTGCTGCTGTTCGCGCTGGACGTCGCGCATCGTCCCGGTTTCCTGTCGATCGCGCTGCTCGACGGCCATCTGTTCGGCGCGCCGATCGACATCCTGAATCGCGCGGCGCCGCTCGTGATCGTGTCGCTCGGCATGACGCTCGTGATCGCGACGCGCGGGATCGACATCTCGGTCGGCGCGATCGTCGCGATCGCCGGCGCGGCGGCCGCGACCGTGCTGGAGGCGGACCCGTCGCAAGTCGGCGCGGCGCTGGCCGCCGCGCTCGGCGTCGGGCTGCTGGCCGGCGCGTGGAACGGGCTGCTCGTCGCCTTCGTCGGGATGCAGCCGATCATCGCGACGCTGATCCTGATGGTGGCCGGGCGCGGCATCGCGCAACTGCTGACGGGCGGCCAGATCATTCCGATCGGCGCGCCCGGCTACCTCGCACTCGGCGGCGGCTATCTCGCGACCGTGCCGTGCGCGGTGTGGGTCGCGCTGGCGACGATCGGCGCGATCGCGCTGCTGGTGAACCGCACGGCGCTCGGGCTGTTCATTCGCGCGATCGGCGTGAATCCGGTCGCGACGCGGCTCGTCGGGCTGCGCTCGGGTGCGATCGTGTTCGGCGTGTATCTGTGCTCGGGCGTGATGTCCGCGCTCGCGGGCATCCTCGCGAGCTCGAACGTGCGCAGCGCCGACGGCAACAACGCGGGGCTGCTGCTCGAACTCGACGCGATCCTCGCGGTCACGCTCGGCGGCACGTCGCTGCTCGGCGGCCGCTTCAGCCTCGCGGGCTCGGTGCTCGGCGCGCTGATCATCCAGACGCTCACCTACACGACCTATTCGATCGGCGTGCCGCCGGAGGCGACGCTCGTCGTCAAGGCGGTCGTCGTGATCGTCGTGACGCTGATCCAGTCGGACGCGGCGCGCGCGCTGCTCGTGCGGCATGCGTCGCGGCTGCTGCCTTCCGCGCGATCGCGCGCCACCACCACCGGAGCGACGCCGCGATGACCCGTTTCCTTGGCCGCCTCGCCGATCCGCGCACGCTGCCGATCGTCGTGACGATCGTGCTGTTCGCCGCGCTGTTCGGCTTCGGGTCCGTGATGTACACGGGCTTTTTCTCGATGCAGGTATTGACCGGGCTGCTCGTCGACAATGCGTTCCTGTTGATCGTCGCGATCGGGATGACGTTCGTGATCGTGTCGGGCGGCATCGACCTGTCGGTCGGCTCGGTCGTTGCGCTGACAACGATCTTCTGCGCGGTCGGCGCCGAACGGCTGCATTGGCCCGTGTGGGTGATCGTGCCGCTGGTGCTCGCGTTCGGCGCGCTGTACGGCGCGGCGATGGGCGCGCTGATCCACTACTTCAAGCTGCAGCCGTTCATCGTCACGCTCGCCGGGATGTTTCTCGCGCGCGGCGCGTGCTTCCTGATCACGACGCAGTCGATCACGATCAATGCGCCGGCGTTCCATGCGATCGCGGGCATCAGCGTGCCGCTCGGCAGCGGCATGCTGAGCGCCGGTGCGCTGATCGCGCTCCCGACGCTTGCCGTCGCGATCTACGTCGCGCATTTCACGCGCTTCGGCCGCAACGTGTATGCGGTCGGCGGCAACGAACGCTCGGCGCTGCTGATGGGCTTGCCGGTCGCGCGCACGAAGATCGGCGTCTATGCGCTGAGCGGCTTCTGTTCGGCGCTCGGCGGCGTGGTGTTCACGCTCTATGTGCTGTCGGGCTACGGGCTGCAGGCGCAGGGGATGGAACTCGACGCGATCGCCGCGACCGTGATCGGCGGCACGCTGCTCACGGGCGGCGTGGGTTACGTGATCGGCTCGGTGTTCGGCGTCGGCATCCTCGGCACGATCCAGGTGCTGATCACGTTCGACGGCACGCTGAGTTCGTGGTGGACGCGGATCGTGATCGGCGCGCTGCTGTGCGTGTTCTGCGTGCTGCAGCGGGTCATCGAGCGGCACGCGACGCGGCGCCGCACCGGCGGCACGGGGCTCGGCGCGCAGCGGCCGACGCAGGCTGCTGCCCCCGCGCGGCCGGCGCCGCCCAAGGAGGACATCGGGCTGGTATCGACGATGCGGCGATCGTAGTGCGACCGACTACCCTTGCGCAAGGAGAACACGATGAAGCGCGATGATCTGACGACGGGCATGGCCGATGCGCTGGCCGTCGAGCATGGCCGTCGGCCGCTGCTCGACCTGGGCGACGCGCGCGACTGCCGGATCGTGGCCGACGCGCTGCGGGTGCTGCTGCGCGAGCGCTCCGAAGCGCTGGCGTTCGCGATGCGCGTGGCCGACGAGCATGGCCGGCCGCGCCCGGATGCCGGCGAATTCGGCTTGACCGATATCATTCGGCTGGCCCGCGTGGTCGAGCGGGCCGATCGGCGGCGCGCGGGAATCGCGGTGGAGTGACGCGCGCGGCCGCATGCCGGTCGCATGCCGCCTGCGTCCGCGCCGTCACGCCGGCCCGGTCGTGTCGGCCTCGGTGTCGAACGACGTATCCCCGACGCGCGTGCGTTTCAGCGAGCCGGCCAGTTTTTCGATCGCCGGCAAGTCCAGCGCATCGAGGTGCGCGCGCACTTCCTGCACGAACGGCGCATGGTCCGGCTCGTCCGCATACTGGCCGAGCCATTCCTCGATATCGGTCAGCCGGCCCTCGCCGGCGAGCGCGATCAGCTCGGCGAGCGCGTCGGCGGGCGGGCAGCGCATCGCGGGCGCGGCGCTGGCCGGTTCCGCTTCGACGGCGGGATCGAACCGCCTGACGAGCCCCGACGCCGGCGCGAGCGCATGGCCGAGGGCCGGCGCGACGACCGCGAACGAGAACGTCGTGCCGACGCCCGGCTGGCTCGCGACGGCCAGCTCGCCGCCCATCGCGGCGACGATGCGCTGCGCGATGAACAGGCCGAGCCCGGTGCCGCCGTTCACCGCCTGCACCTGCTGGTACGCGCGGAAGATGTCACCGGTCGCGCCGATGTCGATGCCGATGCCCGTATCGGCGACCTCGAACAGCAGGCGCCATGCCTCGCCTTCGCGCGACGCGTGAACCGACAGCGCGACCGTGCCGTCGCGCGTGAATTTCGACGCGTTCGACAGCAGGTTCAGCAACACCTGTTGCAGGCGAATGCCGTCGATCCGCACCGTGCGCGGCAGCGCCGTGACCGGCCGATAGACGAACCGGTTGTGCTGCTGCTCGCACAGCGCGGCCGCGTAGTGGCCGATGTCGTCCAGCAGCCCGGGCAGGTCGGTGCGATCGGGCGCGACGCCGAGCGGCTGGAGTTCGGCCTTCGTGAACGCGAGCAATTCGTCGATCAGCGCGAGCTGGTAGCGGATGCTGCGGTCGATCGACCGGATCAGCCGCGCCTGGCCGCGCGTCGCGCCTTGCAACAGCAGCTTCGCGTAGCCGTTGATCGTCGACAGCGGCGCGCGCAGGTCGTGGCTGACATAGCCGAGCGTCTCGATCTTCTGCTGCATGTGCGTCTTCGATTGCTGCAACGCTTCGTTGAGCGCCACCGTGCGCCGCGCGACCTCGTCGCGCAGCCGGTCCTGCTCGGTGAGCTGCCAGTGTTCGAGCCGCTTGCGTGCCTCGGTGCGCTGCCGGCCCACGTGGTGGATCCATGCGGCCAGCACCAGCAGGTGCGTCGCCAGCCCGATGATCGCGATGACGGGGTTCGGAAAGACGTCGGAGTGGATCCATGACAGCACGGACGGCAACGCATCCCGGCCGTCGAGTATGCGGATCAGCATGTTGAACGTCGCGAACCCGACCGCGATCAGCATCACGCGGGCCGTCGGCGTGCGCCGGATCACGAGCATCAGCGCGAGACTGATGTTGACGAGCGCGAGCACGGTGTTCAGCCACAGGCAGAACCGGGCGAAGGTCGCCAGATCGCCGAACGCCGCACCGATTATCCCCGCGCATTCGAGCGCGAGAAACACCACGTACACCGCGCGCATCGGGATGTTCGCCTTTTCGCGATGCGAGACCATCAGGATGAAGGCGATGAAGCACGCGACGGACAGGTACACGAAGATCGTTTCGCCGCGCGTCGACCACTCGCGCGCGCCGGGCGACAGGAGCATCGCGAGATAGCCGCGGTACGCCGCTTCGAACAGCGCGGTGTTCAGGGTCAGCGCGGCCAGCACGTGGAACACGCCGCTGCGCGAGAAAAAGCCGATCAGCAGCGCACACCAGACGAGAGCGAGCAGCCCGCCGAAGAATCCGAAGTTCCACATCGACGCGTGCAATTCCTGCGCGATCCACGCGTCGCGAGTGAACGCGGCCGGCGCAAGGCGCATTTCCTTGCGCGACGTGATGCGGATCAGCACGGGGAGCCGTTCGCCCGCGCGCAGCGTGACGTCGAGAGTCGGGTAGCGCGCCGGCGCACCGCTCGCGTCGCCGCGGTCGGTCGGGAAGCTGCGCTCGAGCATCCATTGGCCGTGCCGGTCGACATAGAAGTCGGCGCGATCGACGCGCGCGTCGCGAATCGCGAGCACCAGCGGGCGCATCTCGCTGTCGCGGTTGACCAGCGTCGCGCGAACCCACCACGCCGAGCGCGAAAACGACACGTTGAATACGGAAGGGGTGGCAGCGGCCGCGTGGCCGGCCGGGGCGGCGAGCCGGGCGGCGACCGCGTCGGCCGACAGCGTCTTGCCGGCGTCTTCGAAAACCGAGACGGCTTCGAGTGGCGCGGGATTGGGCGCCGTTGCGGCACGCGCCGTCGCATACGTGGCGGCCAGCGCCGCGAGAAGCAGGAGCAACGCGCGAAACGCGCGGCATCCCGCGGCCCATGCCGCGTAGGGCCTACGCATCGCCGTGGCGCCCGCCCGGTGCGGCCGGCGCGGCGACCGCGTGGCGCTGGCGTCGCCAGTCGGACGGCGTGATGCCGAAGCGTTCGCGAAACGCGGTCGCGAAATTGCCGGGTGTGGAGAAGCCGATTTCCTCGGCGATGTCGCCGATCCCCATCGACGTTTCCGACAGGAAGTGCATCGCGGCGCGCAGCCGCGTGTCGCGCAGATACTCGAATACGGTCTGGCCGAGATGATCGCGGAACACGCGCGACAGCCGCTTTTCGTGCGTGCCGACCTGCTTCGCGAGATCCTCGAGGGTCGGCGGATGGCGCAGGTCGCGCAGCAGCACGTCGCTCGCCGCGCGCACGAGCGCCGCGTCGGGGTTGTCGGGCAGTTCGGGCAGGTGCGCGAACGGCTGGCTGCGCCGCACGCGCTTCAGGTGATTGCGGATGCGCGCGATGACTTCCGCCGGTTCGAACGGCTTGATGATGTAGTCGATCGCGCCCGTTTCGAGCCCCGCGATCCGATCCTCGAGATCGCCCGCGGCCGTCAGGATGATCACCGGAATGGATTGCGTCGACGGCGTCGACGCCAGCAGCCGGCTCGCGGCGAAACCGTCCATGCGCGGCATGCGGACGTCCATCAGGATCAGGTCGGGCGCGATGGCCTGCGCACGGTGGTACGCCTGCAGCCCGTCGAACGCGACGCTGATCCGGCACTGCGCGGTGCGCAGGATTTCGGTCAGGAGCCGCAGGTCGTTCGGGCGGTCGTCGACGATCAGAATATGGGCGCCGGCGAGATCCGGCGTGGTACGTGGCGACGCCGAACTGGACAAGCGGGATGACATGGTTGCGAACGCGTTGGAAGGGAGTGGCCTGTCAGGTCGGGGCATCGCAATCTGGACGATTGTTGCGAAAAATTATATGTCGACAGCAGCGTCGATTGTGAGGATTCCGTGCGGCACGTGGGGGCTTGTCGCGGGGGCGTCGCGAGGGCGTCGCAGCGGCGCGGCGGTGTCGTCCCGCTCGTCGGGAAAATGAGTCGGAAAAATGTGCCGAATCGATTTATAAAATCCCGGTCTTTATTTCCGGTTAAATGACGGTTTGAATGAAATTGGCACGAATGATGAATTAATGCAAGTAGTGTCGAATTCGATGATGACGGCGTAAATCGAATCCATCGATTCCTTGTCGATCGAAAGAGTTTTGTTCGAATACAGGACGGTATTCACCTTTCTGAAAAATCGGATTTCCTTCTGATGTGTATGAATGTAAATGTCGTCCGCTCTGGAAAAGTATTTTTCCGCTGCGGAAAAGGTTTGTCTGGACGAATATCGGCACACTAGCCCCAACGCGGCTGGAATCGGTTTTTTGGATGCGTCCGGCCGCCATAAAAATTGCTGTCGCCGTCGCTTCATGGGTAGCCAATATTCAATGTCACATCGTTTGATGGCATTCCAATGGGGCGTTCGGACGATTACAAGACGATAACAGGCACGAGGGTAATGAAAACGTCATCATTCGCGAAATTCACAGATAAACGAGATGGGTCGCGAAATGGCGGGATGGGTCTGGGTGTGAGGCATCGGGCGAGAATAAATCGTCAAGAAAATTCGATCGATTAATTCGATGCCGGGGTCGTTCGGTGAGTGGCTGGCTTTTCCGGGGATCCGGAAAGCCGGGCGCCCGCCGGACGGAAAGGGGTGAGTGACTTCGCGTGGGCCGCCGGGTGGCTTGACCGATCCGGCGGGCCGCGCGTGGCGCTCTATCGAATCAGGCGGATACGAAAAATATGAATACGACAAGCATGGCAGGTCAGGGCGTCGGGTCGAGCGATCCGGCGCCGGCTGTCAGCGTCAGCGATCCGGCGGCGCATGCTTCAGACCAGGGGACAGCGTGGCGTCTTTCGCCGCCTGAATGAAACATGACGGGCCGCCCGCGATGCGGGCCGGCGTCCGTTCGTCCAGCGTCCGAGCGACGCTTTTCCAATGAGATTCGAAATCGCCCTTCGGTGGGTGCGACGGTGCGCGCGCGTGCGGATTCGCGATGCGTCGTGCGCCGTGTCGTCGCCGGGCAGGCGACGTCGACTTCCATGAGCCGCTAACCGGCGATCGTGATCGCGAGTCGTGCCGAACGGGCACGCGCGTCGATCGGCCGTGCCGTTGCGATGGTGTCGAGCGTGTCGAGCAACGCTGTTCGTAGTTTTTATTAGTTATGCGAAGTAGCAAGCGGAGCGTCGCGGGGCAGGCGAAAGCGGAGAGGGTCCGCGCCGCGCCTGATGTCGCGTTCGCTGTTGCGTCATCCAGCACATGAGAACCGAGGGAACACGAGATGAACAAGTCGTTCAAGTCGATCTGGAACGAAGCACTGGGAGCCTGGGTTGCGGCTTCGGAACTTGACCGGGCGCGCGGGAAGCGGGTGGCGTCGTCGAGAAGTGTGGCCGAGCACGTCGCGCAGGCGGGCGCCGCCGTGCGCCCGGGCGCGCATGCAGGGTCGTCGCCGCGGCGTATCGTGATGACGCTGGCGGCCGCGTATCTCGGGCTGTTTCAGGCTGGCGCGCACGCGCAGTATTCGGCGGGCGGCGGCTCCGCGACCGGCGGCGCCAGTTCGATCTCGGTCGGTAACGGTTCGGTGGCCACGCAGGTGAATTCAACCGCGTTCGGTAACCTGTCCACGGCGGCAGGCACATCAGCCACGGCACTGGGCCCGGGTGCGCACGCGATGGGTGACGGATCGACGGCCCTCGGCATCAACTCGCAAGCGAACGGCGTCAACAGCGTGGCGATGGGCGTGCAGGCCATCGGTTCAGGCCCCTACGCGGTCGCCATCGGGAATTTATCGCAGGCCACGCAAAGCGGCACGGTGTCGATCGGCAGCGGCGCGTCAGCTACCGGCGTCTCCGCCATCGGGCTCGGCAACAATGCGTTCGCGTCCGGCCAGTATGCGGCCGCGCTGGGTCTCGGGGCGAGCGCGGCCGGGGCGCAAAGCGTCGCGCTCGGCTATGCGACGCATGCGACGGACACCGGCAACGTCGCGATCGGCAATCAGGCGACGAGTACGGGCACGGCAGGTGTCGCACTGGGCAGCGGCGCATTGGTAACCGGCAATTCCGGTCTCGCGATGGGCGTCAACAGCGGAGCGAAGGGCACCGCTTCGATCGCGATCGGCTGGGGCGGCACCGCCGGCGTGCCGGGGTCGGGCACGCAGTCGCTCGGCACGAGTTCGATCGCGATGGGCTCGAACACGTCGGCCGGTGCGGACAACGCACTGGCATTTGGCCTGAACGCCAACGCGGCGGGCGTCAGTTCGATCGCGATGGGCGTGCAGTCGAGCGCGACGCAGCAGTTCGCGACCGCGCTCGGCAATCTGTCGCTCGCGACCGGCGTGTCCGCCAGCGCGCTGGGGCCCGGTGCGACGGCGTCGGCCACGAATGCGACGGCGGTTGGCATCAACAGCGTCGCGGCGGCGACCTCGACCGTCGCGATCGGCGATTCCAACTCGGTTGCCGCGGCAGCGGGTGCGGGGTCGGTCGCGGGCGGCTATGGCTCGAAGGTGCTCGGCGGCACGGGCGCCGTCGCGCTCGGCTTCGGCCAGACGGTAAGCGGCAACGGCGCGGTCGCGATCGGCGATCCAAGCACTGCGATCGGCACCGGCGCGGTCACGATGGGGTCGAACAACACCGCGAACGGCGACGGCGCGGTGGCGATCGGCAATACCAACAACGCGCAGGGCACGGGTTCGCTGGCGCTCGGCAATACGTCGACGGCAGCGGCGGCGGGGGCGGTCGCGTTCGGTGCGTCGGCCGTGGCCAACAACGCAAACGATGTCGCGCTCGGCTCGGGATCGACGACGGCCGCGCCGAATCCGACGGCCAGCGCGGTCATCGGCGGCGTCACGTACACCTTCAACGGCATCAATCCGACCAGCGTCGTCAGCGTCGGCAAACCGGGCAGCGAGCGTCAGATCACCAACGTCGCGGCCGGGCGGATCAGTTCGGCGAGTACGGACGCGATCAACGGCTCGCAACTCGCCGCGACGAACACGGCGCTCGATTCGCTGTCGACGTCGACGGCGTCGAGCATCACGTCGTTGTCCACGTCCACGTCGACCGGTATCGGTTCGCTGTCCACCGGTTTGAGTTCGACCAACAGCACGATCACGTCGCTGTCCACGTCGACGTCGACGGCCGTCGATTCGCTGTCCACCGGCCTGAGCTCGACCAACAGCAACCTGACGTCGCTGTCCACGTCGACCTCGACCGTCGTCGGCTCGCTGTCGACCGGCTTGAGCTCGACCAACAGCAACCTGACGTCGCTGTCCACGTCGACCTCGACCGTCGTCGGTTCGCTGTCGACCGGCCTGAGTTCGACCAACAGCACGATCACGTCGCTGTCCACGTCGACCTCGACCGTCGTCGGTTCGTTGTCCACCGGCTTGAGCTCGACCAACAGCAACCTGACCTCGCTGTCGACTGCCACGTCGACCGGCATCGGTTCGCTGTCGACCAGCCTGAGCTCGATCACGAACAACAACACGAACCTCGGCAACAGCACGGCCGGCGCGATCGGCGGCGGCGCCACCTACGA